>DATHPB010000379.1:0-11806 GCA_035484295.1 Cytophagaceae bacterium | reverse complement strand
TCAGGTGATCGAAAAATATCCCTCCAATGCCTCTGGTTTCGTCGCGGTGTGGAATATAGAAATAATCGTCCGCCCATTTTTTAAACGCGTCGTAAAATTCCGGATGGTGTCGATTGCAATGTGCCTGTAATTTCTTATGAAAAAACTGTGCGTCTTCTCTGACGATGAAATGTGGTGTTAAATCTATCCCTCCGCCAAACCAGTAGGTTCCGTTACTCATTTCAAAGTAACGAATGTTCATGTGAATGATCGGTACATGAGGGTTATTAGGATGAAGGACGATAGAAACTCCGGTAGCAAAAAAATCAACGGGAGGAAGCGCCAGTGCCTGTCGGATTTTTTCAGGAGTTTCTCCGTGTACCGCAGAAAAACCCACACCACCTTTTTCCAGTATATTACCTTCTTTGACGATACGAGATCTGCCGCCTCCGCCTTCTTTGCGTTGCCACACATCTTCTCTGAATAATGCTTTGCCGTCAGCCATTTCCAGTTGCTTACAGATGTAGTCCTGTATGTCTTTAAACTCTTCTGCTATTTTTTCCTTTGTCATAATTAGAACGGGTAACCGATACCGATGTTAAAGGTAGGGGATTTTGTAATGGTTTGTGCAAGCACGTAACGTTGGCCAATGGGTTCTGCCGGATCCAGTAACCTGTATCCCATATCAAATCGTATGATGAGGAACGTAAAGTTAAGACGCACGCCATAACCTGTACCTACTGCGATGTCTCGGATGGATTCAAAGTATTTGAAATCGGAACCTGGACGTGTAGGATCTTTCAATGCCCATACGTTACCTGCATCCAGGAACACTGCACCTTCCAGGAACCAGTATATCTTAAAACGATATTCTATACTTGTTTCCAACAAAACTTCACCCGGTTGTTCAAATAAATAGCCGTTCTTAGTGTCTTTGTACGAACCGGGGCCTAACCGTCTCGGTTGCCAGGCCCTGATACTACTGGTTCCTCCGGCGAAGAAATATTTTTCATAGGGTAAAATGTAACTTCCATTTTGTTTATAGCCGGACGAACCGTAAGGTCTCGTATAACCGGCAATGAACTTGGCCGCTACACTGTGTTTCTTGCTCAGCGGTCTTGTCCCCCGCAAGTCTACCTGAAACTTTACATATTCGAAGTATTGCAAATTGAAGAGCTTGTTTTCCGGTTCGTGTGTAATGTACTTGCTGATCATGTTGGGAACATTACCTCCGATCTCCACATAGGGTTTAAAGAAAATACTTGGCTTGTTCGTTCCAAACTGAAAATTGTTATAGGCATAGTAAAAGTTGAAATCAGTTACGACGGATCTTCTAAAGGTCACGTAGAGGTTATTCCCAGAGGCTCTTAGCGTGTCCAGGTAGTTTTGAAATTCCGCCGTTTTGATATTGGAGTTGACGACATACATGTCAATCGGTGTGACTCCGAACTGACTGTATTTGTTTTTTCCTAAGAAGAAATAAGACAAGGAAGCATTGATGAACGTTCTCCTGTACTCGTAACGATCAATGAAACCATAACCCATCAATAACCTCGACCGTGGTGCACTGCGTTCCACTTTTTGCCGTAATCCAGGAAACAAAAGAGAAGGGAATGTTAAACTGATGCCGCTGTTGAATTGCTGAGTCGTCAAGACATTGTCTACGTTCAAGGCAGAAGCTTGGCCTTCCAAACTATACCTTAAAAACGTTTCAAAGATTTCGAAATTTTTAAAGACGTTTCGGGCTTTGAAACTCACGTTGAGAAAAGGTCCCGGTATATACCCTTGTCCTACCGACAAACCATATTCTTGCGACAGCTGGTACTTTTTGAGCGGACTGGTATAGATGTATACCTTCAACGCATTGGTAGATGTGTTGAGGCTATCGTCTTTCTTTACAATGTCAGGCTTGATGTTGACGAGGCGAAACATATCCAACGTTCCCAATCTTCGTTGAATGCTTTCTATTTTTCGTTGATCGTATACTTCGCCTTTGGTTAAAAATATTTTCCTACTTAAAATTTTGGTGTTGTATTTTCTTCCATAGAGCTGGTAGGTGATGATGCCGTCTTTGATTTCCTTGTAATTGTCCGGCATTGATTTTCCCTGACTTACTTCCGCGAAGAACGCGGCTTCATCGATTTCGTAGACGGTAAATTGACTGCTGTCTGTCGTGTTGATGTGCAAGGTGATGTCGAGCTGATAAGCATTCAAACTGCTGTCTATCGTGTAGTAAATGTTTTGTTTGGAAATTTTATAGTAGCCTTTGTTTTTTAGGATAGCGAAAAGACGATCTCTTTCATCGGAGAGATGCTGTTCGTTGTATTGTACGTTTTCCTTTAAATCGGTGGCTTCTACAGAGGCCTTGTTGAGAGAGTCGATGCGAGGATCTTCAATGTCGTAGAACACGTGACGAACCATGTAAGGTGTTTTTTCAGAAACGTGATAAGTTACTTTTGCTTTGCGCTTTTTATACTTCACCGACCAGGTGACTTCGTTTTGAAGAAAGCCCTTGGATTTTAAATGCCGGTGAATATTTCTCGCGCTTTCCACGCTGCTTGTGGAGTCGAAGACTACCGGTGGTTCGCCCACGGTACGCATGACCCAGTTGCCTTCGATAATGTTCTTATAACTCTTCGCCAGTTTTTTTGCTTTCTTTTCAGTTAGCTTGGCCTTTCGTTTTTCTGATTTGGCTTTTTCTATTCGTTTGTTAAAATGAGCTTCTTTGTGGTTGTATTGTTTTTGTAAAGCGACGGTATCGTACCAGCTTTTTCCCAAATAATAGAAGCCCAAATAAATTTGAAAACCAAGGATGTTCCGATTGCTTTTTTGCTTTATGTAAGAGCTCAGCTCGTCTTCTGATAATTTTTTAGTACCTTGAAGGGACTGTTTGGTCAACAGGTATTTGCCTTTGTATTTGGGGTCGTTGCTGAAATAGCGCAAGCTAGGTCTACAACTGGCCAGAAACAGTGCAAAACCGGCAAAAAACAGTACGTAATGATATATAGATCTCTTCGTCAATTCTGATGCTAAGCAAAAACGATATAAAAATCATCAAATCTCTGCAGAATAAAAAATACAGAAGGACTTATGGTTTATTTACCGTAGAAGGAGAGAAAAATGTAGTAGAGCTGATGCAAGCGAAATGGAAGATTCAGCAGCTGATCGTGAGTGAGCGTTTTGCTCAGAAATACCGTTCTCTGGTCGCTTCTTATACCTCGCAAGTTGAAATAGTATCCGAAACACAACTCAGCGAACTGGGTCATCTGGAATCCAATCATTCGGCTTTGGCTGTAGTGCCCATGACCGATCACGACAAGGGGCAGCCGGATAAAAAACAATCGTTGCTTGTGCTATGTAATGTTCAGGATCCAGGCAATCTAGGAACGATCATTCGTACTGCCGATTGGTTCGGTATTCATCAGATTGTTTGTTCCCCCGCTACGGTAGAATGGTTCAATCCAAAGGTCATTCAAGCAACCATGGGGGCATTCATCCGTGTCAAAGTATTTTATGTAGAATTGGAGCCTTTTCTGAAGGAGGTTCGTCAACCTGTCGTGGCAGCCGATTTGGAAGGACGCAATATCTATGAATACAAGTTTTCTGATCCCTCGGTTATTTTGATGGGCAGCGAATCGCACGGTATTCCGGAAGAGTTATCCCCTTATATCACTGACCGCCTGACTATCCCGGCTTTTGGAGCAACGGAGTCATTGAACGTGGCTATTGCCACAGGAATTTTTTGTTATGCGTTGAGGAAGTAGAACGCAGTTCACTGCTTACCTCTCATTTTTTATTTCCAAATACTTATCAATCCAAAAATGTGCGATGTACAATAGAGGTGTTAGCACAACAGCTGCTAAAAACTTGTAACAATAATTCAATACGCCTACAGACAATAGAAATGACCAGCTCCAGCGGTGTTCCGGGTCCTTAAAAAGATAAAAGGCAAGAAACAATACCACAAAACTGTCGATGAGCTGAGAGACCAGCGTAGAGCCTGTGGAACGAAGCCAGAGGTATTTGTCCCCCGTGCGTTTCCGGATGATATGAAATACATAAACGTCTACCAGTTGGCCTACAAGGAAAGCGGTAAGCGAAGCCACAATGATAGCAAGACCTTGAGTGAAAATTAGGGAGAATGCGTAATTGATGTCGAATGGTGTACCTTGCGGTGTCAAGGCATACAGGTTCATCCAGTAGTCCGACGGTTCTAGTAGCGTTACCACAAAAAGTAAGAGGAAAGCATAAGAGATCAGTGCGGCAGCCAATATGCTGATGGTTCGCACCCCTTTGTGACCGAAGTATTCATTGATGATGTCGGTGGTGATGAACACAAACGGCCAGAGGATCACACCGGCTGTAAAATTAAAACCCAAGGGGGTGGCATCAAATAGATGAACCGGTGCCCAGCTCAATCCCAACGTTTTTTCTAAAGAGAATAATTTCACACCTACCAATTCCGCCAGGATGGCATTGGTAATGAAGATGCCTGAAAGTACGATGAACAAACGGTTACGCTTGTTGGGGTTTCCTGTTTCCATAACATGAACGAGTCGGGAGGGTGAGAGTGAAATAGGAATGAATCTTCTCGTTCTCCTCCCTTTATAGGTAATTAACTTTGATTTACAATAAAAGTCTGTCCTTCGATACCGAGAAATGAATAAGGAAATACACTGCGTGCCTCCTCCAATAAAGGATGCAGTTCTTTGTAACGAGCAGAGAAATGTCCGAGTATCAGTTTTTTAACTTGCATGTCCTTCGCAATCTGCGCAGCTTGCGCGGCGGTGGAATGAAACGTTTCTTTGGCTCTTTCCTCGAAGTCGGTAGTGAAGGTACTTTCGTGGTATAATAAATTGGTTCCTCTCAGCCATTCCGCCAAATAGGGTTGGTAGCTGGTATCCGAACAATACGCGTAACTGATTTCAGGCAACGGATCGAACGTTACTTCCTGATTGGAAAGAAATACTTTTCCATTCTCATCCATGAGATCCAGTCCTTTTTTCAAGGCGCCAATTTGTAGGAGTGTAAGGTTGTCGGGTAGTTTGGACTTGTTGAGTTTGCGAGCGCTTTTGTTCACCGTAAAGCGAAAACCGTAACAAGGAATGCGGTGTTCAAGCGGAAAGGCTTCTACCTTAAACTTTTCTTCTTTCAGAATCGTCTGCAATTGGTCGCCTTGAAGTTCCTGCAAGTGCACAGCGTAATTAAATCTCGATTCGGAATATTTGAGTTGAATGGTAATGATCTCTGCCAGACCGGGAGGTCCATATAAGTAAAGGGGAGTCTTACGTCCCTGAAGGTTCATGGTACTTAGCAATCCCACAAGACCAAGGTAATGATCGCCGTGTAGATGGCTGATGAAGACATGTGAAATTTTAGAGGCTTTGTGGTGATAGCGGGCAAGTTGCATTTGAGTACCCTCTCCGCAATCCACAAGGAATGTATGGTGTAGTACACGAACAAGCTGAGCTGTCGGATGCCTGTCAAAAATCGGAGTGGCGGAACTGGAGCCCAGTATATGTACTTCTATGGCCAAGGTTTATTCGTCTTCGCCTTCTTTTCTTAAATCGTTTTCCAGGCTATTCATGAAAACCAGGTCAATGGCTTCTTCTACGGTAGGAGTAATGTTCAGGATCGTATCCAACTGAGAGATCTGGATCAGCTTGTTGACGTGATCGCTTAAGCGAGTCAATACAAATGTTCCGTTATCGTTTTGACAAACGCGATTTCCTACCAGGATAGAACTCAAGCCAGAAGAGTCGGTGTACTTCACATCACCAAGATCTAAAATGATGTTTGCTGTACCTTCTGCATTTAGTTTCACCAATTCTGTTTTCAGGTCCGGTGCCACCAGGGAGGTCAACTTCTCTTCGTGCAATTGGAAGAGTGTGTATTTATCATTTTTTTCAAGTGTGTATTTCATGGCTAGTTCTCGTTTTGTAATGCAAGCAGCTACAAATAAAAGGATAAATAATAGTTAACGAATAATTTTAAGGATATTTTTTTCAATTCGGGCAAAGGGGTCTTCTTCGTTTGAAGGTTGAAATTTTTTGCCGGTCACCTGCTCGTACAACTCAATATAGCGGTTTGAAATGTGATTCACAATTTCATCTGTCATTTCAGGAACCTGTTGTCCTTCTTTACCCTGAAAACCATTTTCAATGAGCCATTGCCTTACAAACTCTTTGGAGAGTTGTTTCTGCGGTTCGTTTTTTTGTTGACGTTCTGCATAGCCTTCTGTATAAAAATAACGGGAAGAATCCGGTGTATGGATTTCATCGATCAAATAAACTTTACCGTTGTGTATTCCGAATTCGTATTTCGTGTCGACAAGAATAAGTCCTTGCTTGGCGGCGATTTCTGTGCCGCGTTGGAACAAGGCTCTTGTATAAGCTTCCACTTGCAGGTAAATGTTTTCTGGAACAATGCCTTTTGTTAAGATGTCTTCGCGGGAAATGTCCTCATCGTGTCCTTCCGAAGCTTTGGTAGTAGGGGTAATAATGGGTTGAGGCAGTTTATCGTTTTCTTTCAATCCTTCTGGTAAGGGAACACCGCACAATACGCGTTTACCTGCCTTGTATTCTCTCGCTGCATGTCCCGCCAGATAACCTCTGATCACCATCTCCACGGGTAAGGCTTCACACTTTACCCCAATGGTCACGTTAGGGTCAGGTACATGCAATACCCAATTCGGTACGATGTCTTTTGTAGCTTCTAAAGAAGCGGCTGCAATTTGATTCAACACTTGTCCTTTGTATGGAATGGCGCGTGGAAGAACCACGTCAAAGGCGGAGATCCTGTCGCTTACTACCACTGCCAATTGTTCCGGAAAGTGGTATACGTCTCTTACTTTGCCTTTGTAGAATCCGGTTTGTCCGGGAAAATGGAAAGAAGTTTCCTTGATCGTTTTCATGTAAGCGTTGATTCAATTTGCAAAGCGTAAAAATAAGAAAAAAACAGGAAATGGCTATTGGTATATTGTATAATCAAATATTTTATACACGATTCATTCTTTTCGTAGATGTCGGACGCACGAATCACAGGCTATTTATCATTGACTACTTTCGTTTTTATCAACACATCGTTTTTATAGTGTTCTGCTTTCTCCAGCTTCCCTGCTTCATTCATATATTTCCAATCGCCGGTTTTTTTGCCTCCGGTGTAATTCCCCGATAGCTTGAGGATGCCTGATGAGTAGTACTCTTTATAAGGCCCGTACAAGCTATTATTTTTGTAATAGACTTCTTTGCTTATTTTACCATCTTCCTGGTAATCGACCCAACGGAGTTGTTTGATGTTGAATGTATAATGTTCTTCGCGTTGTAGTTTGCCGTTGGCATAGTAGTAGAACTGGTTCGTATTTTTTTTGCCACCTGCATACAGTTCTTTATAACGCGGTTGGCCATTGTCATAATAACCTGACCATTCACCTTCTTTGATCCAGCCGTTTGGATCTTGGTTGTTTTGGATGTTGTATGTTCCTTCCTCTTTTATTTTTTCGTTTTCATAATAACTTTTGGTTTTGACCAGTTTGTTTTCGTTGTCGTACACGTCAAGCTCTTTCAGGGCACCAGAAGGGTAGTAGTAATAGTTTTTTCCTGTTTTGATCCCTTCTTTATACGTCAGCTTATGCATGGGTTTACCACTTTCATAATAAGCTGTGTTTTCACCGTGCAATACTCCATTTTTATAACCTGTTTCTAAAATTAATACGCCTGTTCGCGAATACTCCGTGTAGTTCCCTTGTTTCTTACCTCCTTCAAGGAGCGACTGGCTTTCCAATTGTCCGTTGTCAAAAAAGGTTTTGAAGAAACCGAATAAGACTCCGTTCAGGTAATTTTCTTCCGTAGCCAATGTACCTGTAGGATAAAACCGCTGGGTAAGGCCATTCAGTGTGTTGTTTTTGTAATGGCTTTTCGTTTTTATTTTACCGTCATTGTAATATTCGATCAGCATGCCGTTCTGTTGTCCGCGTTGGTATTCACATTCACTTTTTAGATTCCCTTCCGAATAATACAGCAATACTTTTCCGTCCAGTTCTGAATCTTTAAACTGAGCTTTCTGCAATGTATGTCCGTCCGGATAGAAAGTCTCTATCCATCCGTTGAGCTTACCATCTTTAAAAGAAGCGACGCTTTTCTTTTCACCCTTGGGATAATATTCGATCCATGTACTGTCGGGTAGATCGTTGAACAAATAACCTTTGGCAATTGTTTTTTTATCTGCGTTGACACGAGTCGTATAGATGAGATGATCGATTGACGTGGCTTTATAAGTTTCGATGAAAGATAATGTTCCATTGAATTCCCAAAAATAAGCAGAGTCCACACGATCGCCTTTTTTATAATGAATGCTTGATTTCAAATGGCCATCTCCATAATATTCTTCCTGTAAACCGTTTGAAATATTGTGTGTGTAATGACGAAAAGAAAGTGTATCGCCTTCTTGTGAAAAGCGTACCCAATACCCGTCTTTTACTGTGCTGTCTTCTGCCAGTGTTTCGTACTGCAGTTCGACGGGAATCTGCATACCAATGCTGTCAAATGCAGGGTAGTAGGTAATGATGATTTTGCGTTGGGCAAAACTTTGTCGTGCCATGCATAAAGCAATGGCAGCTAAAAATAAATGGACAATGAATGAACGCATAACATTTACTTCTTTGATGTCAGATCTCTCGACCTGACATCAAAGACATGGATTAGGAAAGGTTTTCGAACACTAAAGAGGTAGCACCTCCACCACCGTTGCATATACCGGTTGCTCCGTATTTCGCATTGTTTTGTTTCAACACGTGCAGTAAGGTAACAACGATACGAGCACCTGAGCAACCCAGTGGATGACCCAAAGCAACGGCCCCTCCGCGTGTATTGATTTTTTCTTCCGGTAATTTCAAAAGACGGTTGTTAGCAATGGACACAACAGAAAAGGCTTCGTTGATTTCAAAGTAATCAATTTTTTCCATTGTTAGTCCTGCTTTGGCAACGGCTAAAGGAATGGCTTTTGCAGGAGAAGTCGTGAACCGTTCCGGTGCCTGTGCAAAATCTGCGGCTGCTAATAACCTGGCGATGGGTTTTAAATTGTGCTTCTTTACATACTCTTCACTTGCCAGTACAATCGCTGCTGCACCATCGTTTAATGTAGAAGCGTTAGCCGCTGTAACGGTTCCGTCTTTTAGAAAGACAGGTTTCAAGGAAGGAATCTTATCAAAGTTCACTTTACTGTATTCCTCGTCTCTGTCGATGGTCATTGGAATTTTGCCTGGCAGCTCTATCGGAATAATTTCTTCCTGAAACAATCCTTTCGACCAGGCTTCTGATGATTTGTTGTAGGAAGCTATAGCATGCGCATCCTGTTGTTCGCGTGTGATGTTCATTTCCTTGGCCGTGTCCTCTGCGGCATTGCCCATGTGATAGTCGTTGTAGACATCCCACAATCCGTCTTTTACCAGGCCGTCTACTAATGTATCGCTGCCAAGCTTTACGCCGAAGCGTGCTTTCGCCAGGTAGTGAGGGACGTTTGACATGCTTTCCATGCCGCCTGCTATGACCAGCTGTGCATCGCCGTTGAGTATGGATAGTGCAGCAAGAGAAATGGCTTTGGACCCTGATGCACAGACTTTGTTGATGGTAGTACATTCTGTGGCGTCAGGCAGGCCTGCGAATTTGGCCGCTTGACGAGCGGGAGCTTGCCCCAAATTTGCACTGAGTACATTGCCCATGTATACTTCTTCCACATGTTCTGCGGCTACTCCTGCTTTTTCCAAAGCGCCTTTGATGGCTGATGCTCCGAGTTGTGAAGCGCTAAGCGAACTTAATGTGCCCCCGAAAGAACCAATAGGGGTGCGTATTGCGGAAAGGATGTAAACTGTTTTGCTCATATGATTACCAGTTGGGTTCGTTGGGATTAGGTGTAGTATTAACGGGAAGTTGTTGAATGTATTGTTTTTCGGAATTCTTCATAGACTCCAACAATAGCCTAGCTTTGTTGATGTCCATGTATTTGTTTTTGTGATGATCAGAACGCAGTGATTCAGATTCATTTCCATTGCTGTCAGGATCTGTTTTATCATCCGTACTGTTTCTGTGAGCCGATTCTTTTTTCTGTTGGCGTATTTTTTCCTGCTCAGCAGCATTCTTTTTAGGATCATCTTTTAGGGTCATGGCCCATTCCAGATTCAGCACTGCGTGCTGGTTTGCAGCATGTTTACGGATGGATTGTATAAAGAGTTCTTTACCTTCTTTGAGTTTATTGGTTTTGCAACAGATGATGCCCATCTGGTTCAGGGCTTCAGAAGCAAGCAAAGAATCTTTTCCGTCGGCAATGACCTGGTAATATTTGAAGGCTTGCCTCAGTTGTAATGATCGGTAACAGGCGTTGGCGTGGTTATACAGGAGCCTGGGTTCATTGACACGGTATTTGGTTTCGAGTATGGTGTAAATTTTAATGACCTCTAAATATTTTTTCTCCGCATACAATTGCTTGGCGGTTTTCTTCAGCGCATTTTCTTCATTGGTATGAAAGAAAAATGAAAAGAGAGAAGCAAAGGATACAAGGAGTAAGAGTTTCATGCAAGCTTTAGATGGTCATGGTTTTAACGGTTACGATAATGTCCATGGCTATAAATAAAACGGATAATACCAGAAAATAAAAGTATTTGTTAATGGAAGTGTGGGTTCTGTCTTTTTTTTGATCCAAGCCTGGAAGATTGCTGGTGTATTTAGTGAGTTTTTCATATTCGTAGGCATCGAAATACACCCCCTTCAAATCGGTTGCAAGCTGTTGCAGCCCTTGTCTGTCGAGGCTGGATAAGACTTTCTTACCTTGAGGATCTTTTAGGAAACCTTTTTCAATTGGAACGAGAGTAGGAGTAGTTCCTCCTGTTCCGACGATGATGTAATGATAAGGAAGCTTGCGTAAGGAAGTTAACGTGGAATGCGGAATGTTGGTATGAAACTCACCATCTGTAACGATCATGACAATGGAAGATTTCTGCAATCGAGTATCTTCTTTTGATTTTAAATACAATTCATTGTAAAGGTCAGAGAAAACAATTCGTGCATTGGTACCCGGATGAGCAAACAAGTGAGTAGAAAGTTGATTGGCAAATAAGGTATAGGCATCACGGTCAGAGGTAAGCGGGCAGAGCGTTTGTACGGCAGGTGCAAATGCATACAAGGCAAAGAGGTCGTTAGGGTATTGATCAAAAAGAGAGAAGATGACTTTTTTGGCTTCGTCCAGTCGTGACGGCAATACGTCTTTGGTTGCCATGGATTGAGAGACGTCGACATAGACCAGCCAGTTTTTGGAAGCGAGTATTTGATCTTGCCGGATATAACCGAAGGATGGTCCGAGCAGCGCGACAATTCCGCAAACGAGTACCAGACCACGTAACACAAACTTCAGGTACACACGTGTGTGTGGAAATGTTTTCAGATGTATGGCAATTGTGTTGACCTTATACAGGTATATCGCACCAAACAAGAGAAAGAGCGCGCCCAATATCCATTCCTGCCAGGTGAGGGAATAAATCCAAATCATGCATTGAATTTACTAATTATCATAAGATTGACTTCTATGTGTCAAACTATTATTACTTTTTTTATAAAATAGGTTTGTATGTTCAAAACGGATACCTATATTTGCATCCACTTCAAAGGAGAGATGCCTGAGAGGCCGAAAGGAGCAGTTTGCTAAACTGTCGTACGGGTTAAACTGTACCGAGGGTTCGAATCCCTCTCTCTCCGCACAAAAAAATGCGGTAGGAAGCAAAATTTTTTGATAGTTCGGGGTGTAGCGCAGCCCGGTTAGCGCATCCCGATTGAGATCG
>DATHPB010000378.1:0-9325 GCA_035484295.1 Cytophagaceae bacterium | reverse complement strand
TGTATGAAAACAACACAGATAAAATCTGTTTTTGAAAGAATCATGAAAAAATAAGCTTGTAGAATAGAAGACTTATTCTCTGAAAATGTATTTTTGTCTGCAAAAACTTAATCGCAAGTTAGTCATGATCCGCTTATTCCTGTTTTTATTTTTGAGTGCATGTGTTTACTGTACCGCTAATGCACAGAGTTCTACAAAGAGTGACATAAAAAAGGCCGGCAAGCAAATTGGTCAGAGTGGGAAAAAAGTTGGAATGGAAGTAGGTAAAGCTGGAAAAGATGTTGGTCATGCCTTTAAAAAACCCGCTAAACAAGTTGGTCAGGAGTCTAAGAAAGCCGGAAAAGATGTTGCCAGAGAAACAAAAAAACTGGTAAAGTAGTCGAAAAGAAAACCAAGCTTCTGTTCATTGTTTGAAATTAGGCTTAGCTCAACATATAGCACAAGATTGCTACAGGAGTTTATTATAATTTAATCTCTTACATTTATTTAATAGTAAGAGCAAATATAAAAAATTGACAACAGCGATCTTCCCCCGAAATAATTACAACTGAATAAAAATAGTAGTAAATGAAACGTACAGTATTATATGCAGCCATCGTGGTTTTTACTTTGTCTTGTCACCACAAAAAAGAGCAAGAGGAAGAAGTAAGCAATTTTGTAATAAAAGGAGACACGATTCTTCTTTCCGATCAATCTGGATTGGCGAGTAAAATAAAAGTAGACCAGGTAGCACACAAACCATACCGATTACAAATAACAAGTGCTGCAACGGTAAAGGCGATACCTAATAAGTACGTTCAAATAGCCCCACCCTTTTCAGGACGTGTATTGCAATCCAATATGCGCCTTGGACAAAAAGTCGAACCCGGATCGGAATTGTTTCAGTTAAGTTCACCCGCTTTCATAGATGCACAAAAATTGTTTTTCCAGGCGAAATCGCAATATAAGCTGGCGGAACAAAATCTTAAACGACAAAAAGATCTTTTGCAAAACGGTGTGGGTATAGAAAAGGATCTGGAGGAAGCGGAGAGCAATTTTGAAGTACAGAAGAAAGAGTACGAAAATACATTGGCGGGAATGAAGATTTTTGTTACAAATCCTGAGTCATTGGTATTGGGACAACCTCTTGTTGTGCGCTCACCGATTAAAGGAGAAATAATAGTCAATAATATCGTAGTAGGTCAATACCTCAAAAATGAAACAGAACCCGTTGCCATTGTAGCGGAGCTTTCCAAAGTATGGGTGACAGGAATGGTAAAAGAAAAGGACATTCGTTTCATCGAGGAAAACGATGAAGTGGAAATTGAACTCATCGCCTATCCAGGAGAAACAATCAAAGGAAAAGTGTTTCACATCAGCCAGCAAGTAGATGAAATAACAAGAGCGGTAGAAGTGTTTGTGGAGTGCGACAATGTGATCGACGCCAACAAACATCAAAAGCTTAAACCGGGTATGTATGCCACTGTGAAGTTCATAGACTCTCCCGAAAACATCATCATGATTCCTGTTAAATCCTTAATGCAGGATCAAAATAAGAATTTTGTGTTTGTACAACTGGGTCCAAATAAATATGTGAAGAGATATGTGACGACGGGAAATTCAGAGAACGGCAATATCATTATTACTAAAGGTCTTCAGATTGGCGAAGCAATTATTGTTGAAGGAGGATTTTATCTTTTAGGGGCCAAGTAATCTCACAGTGGAATTATGAAAAACTTGATCTTTAGTGCCGTACATAAACGCTGGTTATTTTTATCCCTGTTTATCATGCTTGGGCTTTTTGGCTATTACTCCTGGACTCAGTTGGCCATAGAAGCATATCCTGATATTGCAGATGTAACGTCTCAGGTGGTAACCCAAGTACCTGGTTTGGCGGCAGAAGAAGTAGAACAACAAATTACTATACCATTAGAAAGGTCTTTAAACGGTATGCCTGGTCTTCACGTCATGCGAAGCAAAAGCACCTTTGGCCTGTCCATGATTACGATCGTTTTTGAAGATGGTGTGGAAGACTATTGGGCGAGGCAACGGATACAAGAAAGAATCAGTGCGGTGGATTTACCTTATGGCGCATCTCCGGGACTGGATCCTTTGACTTCACCTATAGGTGAAATATTTCGCTACGTCATCGAAGGAAGCACAGACCTCAAGCAACTGACAGATATTCAGAAATGGGTTATCATTCCAAGAATCAAGCAGGTGCCAGGAGTAGCGGATGTAACCAACTTTGGTGGAATTACCATTCAATACCAAATAGAATTAGACCCTAAAAAATTAGAACAATACAACCTGTCTTTAGCAGAAGTAACAGCCACTATAGGAAAGAACAATGCCAATGCAGGAGGAAGCATCTTGACAAGAGGTGACTTGGGTTATGTCATTCGTGGTATAGGATTGTTGAAGTCATTGGATGATATAGGAAACATTGTTGTCAAGTCAGAAAATGGAGTGCCTGTTTTTTTAAAAGACCTTGGAACACTTAAGTACGGTAATCTTGAACGAAAAGGTATTCTCGGTTATACAGACAGAAAAAGAAATTTCCCTGAAAGTGTAGAAGGAATTGTATTGTTGTTGAAAAATCAAAATCCGTCAGTGGTTTTGGAGGGTGTACATGCCGCGGTGGATGAACTCAATAATGAGAAACTCCCTAAAGGAATTAAGATTCATGTTTTTTTAGACCGCACCAATCTCGTCAAGACCACATTAAATACCGTATCTCATACACTCCTAGAAGGTATGGGACTTGTAGTCGTCGTACTCATTGTGTTTTTAGGAAATTGGCGGGGAGCGCTAATTGTGGCCATCACTATTCCATTGGCTCTGTTGATTGCTTTCATCCTGATGCACTTTACCAACATTCCGGCGAATTTGTTATCGTTGGGAGCTATTGATTTTGGGATCATTGTAGACGGCGCCATTGTAATGATGGAAACCATTCTCAAGCGAAGGGAGGAAAAACCAGAAGAAGCATTAGATGAAAAAACAATCGGACAACAAGCCGCCGAAGTGGCACGGCCGATTTTCTTTGCCACGGTCATCATCATCACCGCTTATTTACCGCTCTTTGCATTTGAACGCGTAGAAAAGAAATTGTTTACTCCGATGGCCTTCACTGTGGGATACGCGCTCTTCGGAGCACTAGCCGTGGCCTTGCTGCTTATTCCAGGCTTGGCCTATATGGCATACCGAAGACCACAAAAATTATTTCATAACAAGTGGCTGGAAGCCTTGACCGAAAAATACCACACGTTAGTTATTAAGATTGTCGATAGACCTAAAATCATTGCAGCACCTTTGGTCGCGATTTTGATTGGTGCTGTCGTATTCACTTATACGGTAGGTAAAGATTTTCTCCCTCCGTTGGATGAAGGATCTATTTGGTTGCAAGTGCAATTGCCTCCAGGACTTTCATTGGATAAAGCGAAAGAGATGTCCGACAGTTTGAGAAAACACACGTTGAAATACGGTGAAGTAACTTACATGATGACACAAATGGGTCGCAACGACGATGGAACGGATCCGTGGACCCCGTCGCATTTTGAGTGTTCCATTGGTATCAAACCATACAGTGAATGGCCGAGTGGGAAGACAAAATTTGACTTGATAGAACAACTCGCCAATGAATATGCTACAATGCCTGGCTATACAGTGGGTTTCAGTCAACCGATGATAGACGGGGTAATGGATAAGATTTCAGGCGCGCACAGTGAGCTGGTAGTTAAAGTATACGGAGAAGATTTCAAAGAAACCCGAAAAATTACGGAAGCAGTGTTGAAGGAACTGCATCAAATCAAAGGAGCAGTGGACTTAGCTATTGATCAAGAACCTCCTTTACCTCAACTTCAAATACGCATAGACAGGGATGCTGTAGCCCGATATGGACTTAATGTGTCAGATATAGGGGAACTGATTGAAGTAGCAGTAGGAGGGAAGGCTGTTTCACAGATTTTTGTTGCCGAACGCGTTTATGACATTACCTGTCGTTTTAATGAAAAAAGTAGAAGCACTCCGGAAGCCATAGGAAACTTGACACTGACTTCCCCAACGGGGGCCAAAATCCCGCTTTCACAAGTAGCCTCCATAGAACTGAATACAGGTGAGAGTACTATTACCCGAGAGATGAACAAGCGTCACCTGACCGTAAAATTAAATTTACGAGGAATAGACTTGAACTCTTTTTTGAGCAAAGCCCAGCAGACTATTGAAAAAGATATTCCCTACGACCATAATAAATACACCATTAAATGGGGAGGCCAGTTTGAAAATCAAAGCCGCGCGTATGGACGATTGGCATTCATCGTGCCTTTGGCTTTAGCTATTATGTTTCTGTTGTTATACAGTGCCTTTGGTAATTTTAGACAGGCGGGACTTATTCTGTCTATTGTACCGCTTGCCATTTTCGGTGGAATGTTGGCACTGAACATTAGAGGTATGACGCTGAACGTTTCTTCTTCCGTAGGCTTCATTGCGCTTTTCGGCGTAGCCGTGCAAAATGGAGTCATCATGATTTCTTATTTGAATGGATTGCGAAAAAAGGGTTATGCATTAAAAGATGCAGTCGTGGAAGGGACTAGAAATCGTTTCAGACCAGTATTGATGACAGCAACTGTCGCAATCTTAGGTCTTTTGCCAGCATCTCTTGCAACAGGAATAGGATCTGATGTACAACGCCCGCTTGCAACAGTAATCGTGTATGGATTATTCTTTGCCACGGCCATCACTTTGTTTGTATTACCATCACTTTATTTTGTTATAGAAAGCAAATGGGGAGAAAAAGACAACAATCTTCAAGAAGACACCATTGATTCAGATGAAAAATTATAAGTCGCTTTTAATAGGTAGCATATTACTATTGGTCTCACTCTATTCCAGTGCTCAGGTTGATACAACGTTTAAAAGAATAAACTTAAATTATTCTGACTATATGACGTTGGTAGGTAAAAACAACTTGAGTTTGGCCGCTGAAAAATTTAATGTTGACATCGCTGAAGCTCAAATTGAAAACGCAAAAGTTTTTCCAGATCCTGAATTAAGCTTTGGCTGGTTTGACAATGGTCAACGCAGAATGAATATGGGTAATGGGTACAATTCCAGGCTGGGTTGGACATTGGAACTAGGTGGTAAAAGAAAGGCCCGTATCGACTTAGCAAGAAGTGAAGCAGAACTCGCGAAATATTTGCTGCAAGATTATTTTAGAAATTTGAGGGCTGATGCTACGTTGAGCTATTTGCAAGCTTTGACAAACAAATTCCTGTTTAATGTGCAATGGAGTTCTTACCAATCCATGAATCAATTGGCTCAATCGGACAGCATTCGTTTTAGGCTGGGTTCCATCATGAATGTGGATGCCAGACAAAGTAAATTGGAAGCGGGAAAAATGCTGAACAGCGTATACCAAGGAGAAGTCGAATGGAAAATGTCCCTTGTCAACTTATCTCTTCTGCTCGCTATGAAGCAAAGCGACTCATTGATTTATCCTTCCGGAGATTTTTCCAAATTTGTTCGTGAGTTTGATCTACCAACACTCATTGTTGAAGCACAAAACAACAGAGCAGATGTCCTGGCCGCTTTACAAAATAAAAATGTTTCTCAAAACATGCTGAAGTTGGCAAAAGCAAACCGGGTAATTGATTTGGGATTGGGTGCCGGATTTACCTATGCTTCGTATGACCGCAATATCATTGCTCCAACACCTTCTTACTCGCAAGTTGGAGCGGGCGTTACCATACCATTAAAATTCTCTAACAATTATGCAGGAGATTTAAAGGCAGCTTATTATAACAACTTGCAATCCGATGTGTATTACAAGCAAATTGAATTAAAAATTCAAAATGAAATCATACAAGCCTATTACAACTATTTATCATCGCAAAAACAAGTTCAACAGTTCAACAGCGGATTATTGACGGAAGCTAAAAAAGTGTTTGACGGTAAAAGATACAGTTATCAAAGAGGAGAAACGTCCTTGTTGGAAGTGCTAAATGCACAACGGACGTACAACGATGTGCAACAAAACTATTACCAAGCATTGTACAATTATACGGCAGCGTTGGTAGAGTTAGAGAGGGCTGCAGGAATTTGGGACATTAACTTTTAAGTAAAATGAAAAACATAATCGTTATACTGTTATTTATTTGCACCAGCATAATGACACATGCTCAGGTAAATAAAAAAGACGCTGATAAGTACGCTGTAGACACTACTGCTAAATTCAGGAATGAATTGTTCAGTACAGGCAGAGTGAGTTTTGGATTGAAGGCGGGTTTTACACTCGCAAACATTGGTGGATCTGATGTAGGTAATACGTTTGCCGATAGCAAAACCGACTACCTACCTTCTTTTCATGCCGGTATCATGGTGAATTCCATGATGGGGAAATATTTCTGGCTGAAACATGAGCTCTTGATTATACAAAAAGGTGCAGGTGTCACATTGCAAGACAGTACAAATGGAAAGTATTCTTCCACACTTAAAATGTTATCGCTCGATCTGTTTCCGTTTAGCCCTACCTTTCATGTGAAAGGATTTCAACTGTATGCGGGACCTTATGCCAGTGTTTTGATTGATGCACAAATCAAGAGGAAGGATAACAATGGACAATACTATGAAGACCATTCTATTTTTGGGGACGGAAGCCAGTTTGAAAACAAGTCTAAGTATTTACAAAAATTTGATTTTGGTATAAACGCAGGAATAGAATATCAATTTCCTTTTGGAGTAGCCTTGGGTATCAAATACACGCATGGGTTTGTTGATATTTTCCAGTATGCCAATAGTTATACATTGAATGATGGTGATAAACGGATTAAGATTTACAACCGTTCCCTTTTGTTTTCTATCGCATACAGTTTTGGTCAAAAGAAGCAACGATAAACCGTACATGCGCTTTGTTATTCTTTAACAAAAATGTATTACACAAGATGTCCAATCGCATATTGGATTTTCTGCAGGAAGGTGTTAGTCCGGAAAAATTGGCGCTAGCATTGGCCATTGGTCTTACTGTTGGCATCATGCCTTTACTTGGAACGACCACGTTAACCTGTACGATACTTGCTTTAAGGTTAAAACTTAATATGGCTTTTTTGCAGGTGATTAATTACATCGCTTATCCCATACAACTGCTGCTTTACATTCCATTTTTAAAAATAGGAACAGACCTTTTTTCCAAAGAGAAATTCAATTATTCATTGGAAGACATTACGACCATGCTGGCCAAAGACACCCTGCATACAATCGGAGAGTTTTTCCTGGTCAATTTATATGGTTTGCTTTTGTGGCTTTGTGTTGCACCAATACTTTTTGTAATCAGCTATGTTGTGGGGCGTGCTGTTTTTAGAATGATGTTAAAGCAATTTGCGAAAGAACAAAAATAATATTTTGTGCAAAGAAAGATCACGTACGGTCCGTAATGATTTTAATGAATCAAGTAAATACAGAGGTCTGTTCCTTGATAGTTCACTTTCTTGAGAATGTGTCTGGAAACCGGTGAGGGTATTTCCAAGTCAGAAGGCCAAATGAGATAGGTGGCACCTTTTTCTATGCACTCAGATATGCGTTCGTAGGAAATTTTATGCGGTTTGGTGAATGACCACCCTTTAGTATGTGTAAAATAATGATAGATACAACCTGATGGATCTGGTCCTACAATCGTTAATGCATTATCAGGGATACAAGCATCGATGGCAGCACGCTGTTTAGGATTGTAAAAATCTCTCGGAATATTTTTTTGTTCGTTGAGAAAGTGATGGAATGTACCTGCAAAAGCTATGATCGGCAAGCTGATTAAAATCAGCAACACAAGAAGACGTTTGTTTTTTTCCAGTAATATGCCGTATCCTTTTGCCAGCAAGAGAAACACTAAAGGCAAATAAGGAAACATGTAATAGAGGTGCACTTCCATTTGCCTGAGTTCAATGAGGTGATAAGCCAATAAACCCAGTACCCATGCGCCGATCCACCACATTCTTTCGACCAGTACATTTTTTGTTTTCCAGAACCAAATGATTACCACAAACAGAGGAATCAGATTGGGGAAGCTCAGCAGCTGTTCCGGAAAATGAGAATAAATATTTTCACCTAGTATTTTCAATCCTTTAAGAAAGGATTTGGCAGGTCTGAGTTCTATTCCGAAATCGTGAAGGCCAGAAGATTTAATGAGTTTGTAGGCATAGATGTACCAAGCCATAGAAAAACACAAGGTAAAAAAAGCAAAGCTGATAAGCAGAAAAATATCCCAGGAAGAGTATTTTTTCTGACGCCACCTGAAAAAGACAATTACTACCATTGGAAACCCAATGGCTAAGTATTGGATCTTGGTGAGTCCAGCTAGTATGGCGAAGCAAAGACTGAAGAATAACAACAGTGATTTTTTGTTTTCGTCCCAGCGGAAAAAGTAATACAGACTGGCTATAGATGCGGAGAGTGCGAGCACATCCGGTAACGCAGTAACAGAATGGTAATATAAAATAGGGCTAAATGTAAAGGCCCATGTTCCACAAAAAGCGATGGTATAATCGTGATAAATGAAAGCAAGTAAACGATGAAAATAAGCAATGCCCATGGCAAAAAATAAAAAAGCGACTAGCCGATTGAGGCCATCGTAGTAACCGATTACTTTAGCAATCAGTGCTATGGTATATTCGAAGGAAGGAAATTGCATTCCCGTGATTCCATTAGTATCGCCTCTTCTATCTACTCTTGGATGAAAAATGTTCATGTCTTCTTCTACAAAATTTCTGGCAACGGCGGAAGTATTGCATTGCCTCCACAAATGATTGCCTTTGGGTGGAAGGGTAATGAAACAAATATGAGTCAGTGTATAAAACAAAAAAACGACGAATAAGCCTTGTTGTTTCTTAGCGAATAAGCCGAATATATAGTCCATTTATAGAGAAAGAATATTGCTTTACCAATTATAAACTTAACACCATTCAGTTGATTATTAAACTATTTTCATTTAAAACTTCCTATTGGCAATAAAAAAGCCATGCGTACAACACATGGCTTTTTTATTGAAAGGAAAAAGAACAGTTAGAACTTAACCGCTAACCCAGTGGACAATTCAAAATTGAACATCACAAGTACCATAGATTTACCAGGTAAATCGTAAGTACCGGTGTCGGTTTGCACCTTATCTGTTCGTGAAGAATAAATACCAAATCCTGCATCAGCAAAGAAACCGATGTGTTTAGAGAAGTATAGTCTCATGCCAAAAGAGGGTTTGACAAAAGCTCCTTTGAGTTTATAAGTAAAAGCCCCATCGGTTGAAGTAATGTAGTTGTTGGAGGAGGCTGTATAGATATAGTTGTCATTGACTTCTTTGAAG
>DATHPB010000377.1:0-6763 GCA_035484295.1 Cytophagaceae bacterium | reverse complement strand
TTTACGATAACGAAGAGATCAAGAACATGATCACTGCGCTGGGCGTGAGTTTCGGAACTCCCGAAGACGATAAGGCATTGAACATGGCAAAATTGCGTTACCATAAAATCATCATCATGACCGATGCGGATATTGACGGTAGTCACATTCGTACCTTGATCCTTACGTTTTTCTTCCGTTACATGCGTTCATTGATTGACAACGGATATTTATATATCGCTTTACCTCCGCTTTATCAAATTAAAAAAGGAAAAGAGGAAAGGTATTGCTGGACAGAAGCGCAACGTGAAGCTGCGGTGAAAGAGTTGGCAAAAGAAGGCAAGGAAGATTCAGTAGGTATTCAACGATACAAAGGGTTGGGAGAAATGAACCCGGAACAATTGTGGACCACAACTATGGATCCGGAAAGAAGAAGCTTGAAGCAAGTATCCATTGAATCAGCGGCCGAAGCGGACTTGCTGTTTTCCATGCTGATGGGCGATGAGGTGGCTCCTCGTCGTGACTTTATTGAGAAAAATGCAAAGTATGCGAAAGTTGATGTGTAATTGAAAAACATATTATAAATTTAATGGTAAATGAGGGGCGTAAAAACCCCTTTTTTAATTTCGAGATTCTTTAGGACTATGTTTTGGCAAAAAAGTAACAACAACCCAGTAGACAGTAATTACATCAGCAGGGATTTAAGCTGGATTAATTTTAATTACAGAGTATTGGATCAGACGCTTCATCCTGATCATAATATTTTTGAACGGATGAAATTTTTGGCCATCACATCATCCAACCTCGATGAATTTTTTCAAATCAGGATCGGAAGCTTATACAATTATATCGACTACGGCAAAGAACGTACGGATTATTCTGGCTTGCGTGAAACGACATTTAGACGAACACTGCTCGGAGAAGTAAAGACTTTTTACGAAAAACAAAAAGAGATTTACATTCATCAATTGAAACCGGCTTTTAGCGAAGAGGGCTTTTTGATTGCCAACCTGAATGAACTATCGACAGAAGAAAAACAAAAAACGGATGAATACTTCAAACGCATTTTGTTTCCGATGCTTACACCCATGACATATGACGGGTATCATTCTTTCCCGATTCTCATGAATAAATTGATGGTACTGGGTGTGGTAACCAAGAATGAAGGTCTCATTGGTGAACAAAAGAAATTGTCTTTTGTTCAAATGCCTCAAAACCTACCTAAATTTTTCGAAATCAAAAGAGGAGACCTGATCGTATTTGTTCCTACTGTTGAAATCATTCGTTCTCATATTCACAAGCTCTTTCGTAATGTTGAAATCATAGCGGTTTCCTCTTTCCGCATCACGCGCAATGGAGATTTCTCTGTAGATGAAAGCGATGACATGGAGGAACAGTATATTGAAGAAATTAAGAAAAAATTGATGTCACGCAAAACGGCTCGCGTAGTGCGTATTGAAACAGAACCTGGCATGAACGAATGGATGAAAAATCTGTTGGTGCAACGTTGGGATATAGATGACTTCAATATTTTCGAAAACAACCAATTGATCGATTATTCGGCGCTTTGGCAAGTCATCAACCATAAAGAGTTTAAAGAAGAATCTCCTTCTATAAAAGCACCGGTAAAACCATTGACATTGGTAGAAGACGAAAAGTCATTGGATCTGTTTGAATACCTGAAAGGCCATGATCTGCTGCTTCATCATCCGTATAACAGCTTTAATTATGTATTGGATTTGATTGAAGAAGCGGCTGAAGATCCTAATGTATTGGCCATTAAAATAACGATCTATCGTTTGGCTAAAAACTCCAGAATCAGTGCGGCTTTGCTTAAAGCTGCTGAAAGTGGAAAGCACGTTTCTGTATTGTTTGAAGTAAAGGCGAGGTTTGATGAAGAGAATAACATCAAGGAGGCTCAGCGTTTACAAAAGGCCGGATGTTTTGTAGTATACGGTGTCAATAAATATAAAACACATACAAAATTGTTACTGATTGTCAGAAAGGATTCCGACGAACAAGTAACAAGCTATGTGCATTTGTCAAGTGGAAACTACAATGAAGAAACGGCACGTTTGTATACAGATATCAGCTTGTTGACCACTAATGAAATGTACGCACAAGATATCAGTGAGTTTTTCAATGTGATCACAGGACATTCAAGGCCTGGTATTTACCAAAGTATCATTACTGCTCCGGGTGATATGCGTACCAAACTGATTGAATTGATATTGAAAGAAGCAGACAATGCCAGGATGGGTAAAGCAAGTGGTATTGTGATTAAAATTAATTCCCTGCAGGATCAGGCTGTGATCGATGCGTTGTACCGGGCATCGGATGCAGGAGTGAAAATCAAATTAATCGTCAGAGGAATTTGTTGCCTGAAACCGGGGAAACAAGGACTCAGCGAAAACATTACGGTACGATCTATTGTAGGTAATTTTCTGGAACACTCGCGCATTTATTATTTTCATAACGAAGGAGATCCCATTGTTTTGGGAGGAAGTGCTGATATGATGATCAGAAGTTTTGACCGCAGGATTGAATCGTTGTTTAAGATCAACGATGAGAAATGCAAGCAAGAAGTAATTGCCATGTTAGAATACAATATGAAAGACAATTACAATGCGTATGAATTGGATTCGCAAACCAATTTTACAAAAGTGATACCAGCTCCAGGAGAACCTGTTTTCAACATGCACGAAGAGTTTTATAGAATAACAGAAGAACAGGTACGTCAGGCTAAAGTATTTTAGATAACCCGATAGTGCTACTGTTGGGAAAAGATGGCGTTCAATTCGCTCATCTGAAGGGGCTTTTCAAGGTATCCTTTTACTGCAGAATAAGTCAAGGCCTTTTTTCGATCTTCCAATCGCAAAGAAGAAGTATACATAATAATGTTTAATTCTTCACTAAGATTGCTTGATAAGCATAAATCTAAAAAATCGAATCCATCAATGTAGGGCATATTGATGTCTAACAAAATACATTCAGGTAAATTACAATTGGTCTTTTTCTTTTGAATCAATTCATTGATAGCGGCAGGTGATTCCTGATATACGGTGATTTTACCTACAGTTCCGGACTTTTCAAGACACTTTTGCGTGATGAAATTGGAAATGTCGTCGTCATCAATAATCATTATTTCGTTTAGCTTATACATAAGCAAACTGGATTGTTAAGTAAGTAGGAGTTTGTTATTTTTTGTATTTGTTAAAGTTCTGTACGTTGTTTGCACCTACACTTTTTTGGGTGTTTTTTTCGTATAGCATCAACATCAATCCATCTTTCAGCCCAAGCTCTGGGACTAACATTTTAGTCGCTTTGGACCACTTCATGATGTTAAGGTAAATCTCAGAAGCAGGAATAATGACGTCGGCACGGTCTGTATTCATCATGAGTATATTTACTCTTTCTTCGTAAGTATATCCCATGATGATGTGTTGTGTTTCTTCTAATTTTTTAAATGAGATGATCTGCTTGTCTTTTTTGTTTTTATCCCCACTTCCCAGTTCATACAACTTACCAATGTTACCACCAGTACCAATAGCCGTTACCGGCTTAGGTGCTTTATGCGTTTGTTCTTCTATCCAGCGATGCATTTCTTCCCATTCTTCGGGAGTATCCAGTCCGTTCAACCTTCGGACAGATCCGATCTTAAAAGAACGTGTTGCCATTTTCTGCTTATTGACGAAAAAATTGATTTCTGTACTACCACCGCCTACGTCAATGTGTATATAGCTGGAATCGTCAAGTTCATTGTAAAGCACTGTATTGATAAGCTCGGCTTCTTGGTCACCATCAATGATGTCAATCTGCACACCCAATAAATCCTTTACTTTAAAGGCGATGTCACGACCATTTTTGGCTTCTCGCATGGCTGAAGTGGCGCAGATGATGTAATCATCCACTTCGTACAAGTCGAATAGATTTTTGAATGTCTGAATCAATTTAAAAAACTTGGCTTCTTTTCCTGCGCTTATTTCCCCGATCTTAAACACATCTTCTCCCAATCGAAGAGGGAAACGAACGTATTCCATTTTTTTAAATAAAACCATTCCATTTACATCAATTATTTTACTAACCTGAAAACGGATGGCGTTTGATCCTATGTCTACAGCTCCTAGCTTCACGAGGTATTGAGAGTTTATAGTGAACTTTCAAATTACGCATTAATCCTTATTGAAACCAAACTGTTTATCCACAATTACAACCGTCTGTGTTTGTTTATTAAGCGATTAAGAATGATATTTGTAGTGCTTTCGAACGCAATAAAAGCGTTTGTTGTTGTGTTCCCAAGATTTCCTGTTATGCCAGATATATATACCGAGTTAAAGAAACGCATATTAGTCCTGGATGGTGCTATGGGTACCATGATCCAGCGTTATCACCTTGATGAAAAAGATTTCAGGAATGAAACACTGGCTAATCACGATCATCCTTTAAAAGGTAATAACGATTTATTGAGTATCACTCGTCCTGATGTTATTCAGGCTATTCACGAAGAATACCTTAAAGCGGGTGCTGATATAATCGAGACCAATACATTCAGTAGTACGACTATTGCGCAAGCCGATTATCATTTAGAGCATTTAGTCTACGAGTTAAATTATCAAGGTGCTCTTTTAGCCAAACAAGCGTGTGAAAAATATACGGCGATGGATCCTGCGAAACCACGCTTTGTTGCCGGTGCAATAGGTCCCACAAACAGGACGGCTTCTATATCGCCCGATGTAAACGATCCTGGTTATCGTGCCATTACGTTCGATCAACTGAAAGATGCCTATAAAGAACAAGCTGTTGCACTTTGGGATGGTGGAGTGGATGCATTTCTAGTGGAGACCATTTTTGATACGTTAAATGCCAAAGCAGCTTTGTTTGGTTTGATGGAACTCATGGATGAGCGCGGTAAAGAATTACCTGTCATGGTGTCTGCTACCATCACGGATGCCAGTGGACGGACCTTGACAGGTCAGACGACAGAAGCTTTTTTAATCTCAGTATCTCATGCTCCGTTAATTTCTGTGGGATTGAATTGTGCATTGGGTGCAAGAGAATTAAGACCTTATCTACAAGTACTGGCAAAAGAAGCGGACGTATTTGTCAGCGCTTATCCCAATGCTGGATTGCCGAATGAATTTGGACAATACGATCAAACACCAGAACAAATGGCGGATGAGATAGAGGTTTTTTTGAAAGAAGACCTGATCAATATCATTGGGGGGTGTTGTGGATCCACTCCTGATCACATCAGAGCCATTGCAGGCAGGGCTGCCCGTTATGCTCCGCGCCAATTCGAATACAACAGCAGTAAAATATAAGTTACAATTAATTCATCTTATGCCAGGTTTTCTTAAACTAAGCGGTCTGGAACCGTTAGTGGTTACTCCTCAAAGTAATTTTATCAATATCGGTGAACGAACCAATGTGACAGGTTCTGCCAAATTTTTGAGGTTGATCAAAGAAGGACAGTTTGAAGAAGCGCTGGAAGTGGCATTGGAACAAGTACGTGGTGGTGCTCAGGTCATCGACATCAATATGGACGAAGGGATGTTGGATAGCGAAGCCATGATGGTCCGTTTTCTTAATCTTCTGGCTTCTGAACCTGAAATTTCAAGAGTACCAGTCATGATCGATTCTTCCAAATGGAATGTAATCGAAGCAGGATTGAAATGTGTGCAAGGAAAACCGATTGTAAACTCCATCAGTTTAAAAGCAGGTGAAGCTGAATTCATAGAGCAAGCCCAAAAAGTAAAACGTTACGGAGCTGCGGCTGTCGTAATGGCTTTTGACGAGAAAGGACAAGCGGATACATACGATCGTCGTATTGAAATTTGTTCGCGCTCCTATAAAATATTAACTGAAGTGGTAAAGTTTCCACCGCAGGATATCATTTTTGATCCGAACATATTTCCAGTGGGAACCGGAATCGAAGAGCATAAGAATTACGCGCTTGATTTTTTCCGTGCGACGAAATGGATCAGGGAAAATCTCCCGGGCGCTCATGTAAGTGGCGGAGTAAGTAATGTATCGTTTTCTTTCCGCGGAAATAACCATGTAAGAGAAGCCATGCATTCTGCTTTCCTTTACCATGCGATCAAAGATGGTATGGACATGGGTATTGTTAATCCCAGTATGCTGACGGTGTACGATGATATCCCCAAGGATTTACTGGAAAGAGTGGAAGATGTCTTACTCAACAGAAGAGACGATGCAACGGAACGTTTACTGGAATTTGCCGAGCAAGTCAAAGGTAAAGGCAAAGAACAAGCTGTCGATTTGTCTTGGAGAGAAACTTCGGTAGAGGAACGATTGACTTATTCTCTTGTCAAAGGTGAACTGGCTTTTATAGAAGCAGACATTGAGGAAGCACGTGTAAAATACGAAAGTCCATTAAAAGTAATAGAAGGTCCGTTGATGGATGGGATGAACGTAGTGGGAGACTTATTTGGTGCCGGTAAAATGTTTTTGCCCCAAGTCGTGAAAAGCGCAAGGGTAATGAAGAAAGGAGTAGCGGTACTGTTACCTTATTTGGAAGAGGAGAAAAAATTAAATGGCGATACGGCAAAAAATGCCGGTAAGATTTTATTGGCAACTGTAAAAGGAGATGTTCATGATATCGGTAAAAATATTGTCGGTGTAGTATTGGCCTGTAACAATTATGAGATCATTGACATCGGTGTTATGGTACCTTGCGATAAAATATTGCAAACTGCTATTGAGCAAAAGGTAGACATCATTGGGTTATCTGGTCTTATCACACCTTCATTGGATGAGATGGTGT
>DATHPB010000376.1:0-8324 GCA_035484295.1 Cytophagaceae bacterium | reverse complement strand
CAGGAGGTACTACATCCAGATGGTTTAGAAAAACAATGTTCGGTTTTTTAAGGTCTAATGGATAAAGTGAAACACAGAGATTCCAGGCTGTATCTGCGCCATTGAACCAATATAAATGAAAAGGGTATTTGCTGGCTTCTTCGTAAATCATACCAGCTACTTCTTTCTCATTACCACTGACAGATGGAACTTTTATCAGTTGAGAAAGAAAACGTTCTGGCAAAAGGCTAGTGGACGATTGGCCAAAACAATTGGACATTACACTGAAAAAAAATATTATCCGAACAAAACCAATATGTTTTCGCATCTCTATACTCGCTATCTTGAGTTAATATAGAAGATTCAAGAAGAATAAAAAAGCCTGCCTCCTTAAAACGATAACACACGCTCTGATATTACTACAGGTGAGAACGAATCGTCATCGATACACTTTCCCTCCGACCCAGATAATTTCTTCTTCTTACTTCCGTTACTTCAGCCAATAAATATTCGCTTATTGATCTTTGTATAGTCAAAACAGACCGGCATTATTTTAAATACCCCCTTCGTAAACCTATTGTTTGTCTTTTGCATTTCTACCATTGCCATCTCTCATTCCGTCCTGCAATTAAGCATCCTTAGGTTGAACGGTTTTAAAAACCTTAGCTATAAATCGTATTGACTGTAACCGTTTACTCCATGCTGTCGTTAAATACTATGACCTTCTCTTTGTATGTTTAAATAAGTAGAGTTTTGTACTATTAAAAGCACAGTGAGAACTAAGCATATCATACTTATCGTGGACGAAAGGTTTCTTCCCTTCCGGTCATAATTTTAAGGATTAAAGTGAAAACTAATCCTACAATGCCCGTAACTCTTTATTGGGTTACAGTTATGTCCTGACTGAAAAATTTAGTGTCTTGTTGTATAGAATCGTTAATTAATTAAACGATAAAACAAGACTGATTAGCCAATACAATACGCTGGTTTATACGGACCAAAGACAAAAAATCCTGAAATGAATCGAGATTTATATAATTAACCCTTATAATATTTCGTTAATTTTTTGGATTTTAAAATGGATGTGGATAAATTAGCCCTCATATTTTGCAATAAGTATCTATTATCAAAAAACAGGTTATGAACAAGATCACTCGCATCTTTTCAGGCTTGACTTTCGCCATCGCAGGTTCTGCTTTGTTAATTTCCTGCGGCGGAGGCAATCCTACAAGTACAAACCCTGGTAGCTCTAGTACTACAACGGGTTTGGCTTACAATGAAGAAAACGGTTTTCAGGTGGCTGAATTTGCTGGCCAACCAGAAGGTCCAAACTTGGTATATATCGAGGGCGGTAGAACTGTTTTAGGTTCATTTGAAGAAGATATTTTAAAAAGTGGCGATAACGTTGAAAGAACGGTTACCGTCGCTTCATTCTATATGGATGAAACAGAAGTAGCTAACATACACTGGTTAGAATACTTGTTCTACATCCAAAGAGACTCCTCTCAGGAATTTTATGAGTCTGCTTTGCCAGATACTACAGTATGGGCAAGTGAACTTTCATACAACGATCCTTATGTTGACCACTATTTCCGTTATCCGGGTTTCCGTTACTTCCCACTCGTTGGTGTAAACTGGATTCAAGCAAACGATTACGCTGCTTGGAGAACTAGTGTGGTAAATAACCAGCTGGCACAAAACGCAGGTGTATCTATCCCTGAAGGCGGTGGACGTATTCCATTGGAATCTGGAGTGGTGCTTCCTAATTACCGTCTTCCTTCGGAAGCGGAGTGGGAATATGCTGCTCAGGCTTTAATCGGAACTCAGTGGTTGGATGAAAACCAAACACACAAAAGAATCTATCCTTGGGATGGTCACGCTCTACGTAACCCTTACGGAAAACAAATGGGTATTTTCTTGGCTAACTTCAAAAGAGGTCGTGGTGATTACGCCGGTATCGCTGGTAAGTTGAATGATGGTGCCATGATCACTACTTACATTTATGAATATCCTCCAAACGACTATGGCTTGTACAACATGGCTGGTAATGTGAACGAGTGGGTTTACGATGTATACCGTCCTTTGACATTCCAAGACTTTGATGACTTGAACCCATTGAGAAGAGATGGTTATTTGGACGAAGAAAAAGGATACGACAAAGCAGGTTTCCAATCTCTAATTGACGATCACGTTCGCGTATACAAAGGTGGATCTTGGAAAGACGTAGCTTATTGGTTATCTCCGGGAACAAGACGATACTTAGCTGAAGATTCTAGCACGGCAACTATCGGTTTCCGTTGCGCGATGATCCAAGCCGGATCTAATTATTAATAATAAATCATTGCATAAAAAACCTGCTGCGGTAATTGCAGCAGGTTTTTTATTTTATACAGCCATCGAAAGACTGTATACATGGAGTTCTTTCATTCCCATTTCCTGTAATACAAGACCACATGCTTCTATGGTCGAACCTGTAGTGATCACATCGTCAATTAACAATACCGATTTCCCTTTCAAATCCACGGTTTCATTTTTTTGATAAATGGTCTCTGCATCTTTCCAACGCTGAGTTTTTCCTTTTTGAGTTTGAGAAGTCCTATACACTGTTCTAAGTAAAGCGTGCGGTGAAACCTCTGCTTCAATAGCTGATGAAAATCCTTTGGCTAGCTCTTCACTTTGATTGTAACCTCGTTCTTTCCTTCGCTCATTATGTAAAGGAACAGGGACTATGACATGAGGACAAATCCTCCCTGATTCCCTCCAAGCTTGCCCCATTAAATGCCCAAACCAATTGGCATGATTAGGTTTAGGATGATACTTAATACTGTGCAGTAATTTTTGGCTATCATTATTTTTATTAAACAAAAATAACGCTTGTGCCGACTCGAGAGGAATGCGGTTTGCTAGTTTTATAAATAAATCGTTTTCCTTTTGACGAAGAAAAGCTGTACGAGGCAAAGCGTATAAACAATGAAGACAAATGTATTTCTCTTTTTCGTATAAGAGACGATTACATACTATACAGACTTCTGGAAAAAACGCATGCAAAAAAGACGAGAGCATTACAGGATAAGATTAAAAAATTGAAAGTAATAATTTTCTTTAACTTTACAGTATCATGAGTTCAGCAAAACAACCTTCCGATATTAAAGAAAAATGGGACAAGCTGGTATATTGGTTTATTAAAAGTACCGGAAAAAAACCCAATACCAATACATTGCTTTTCCTGATAGGTGTACAAGAATTGGGTAAAGGTAAAAAAAACTTTTCAAAAGAAGAGAAACAAGACCTCATGCATTTGGCGTTATGTAAGCTATTCAGTAATTCTGGATTCTATCAATTGGAGGGAATAGACGAAGATGGATGGCCACATTATTCATTGATAGAAGAGCTTCCGATCATGGGAGTAGACGAGCAGGAGAATTTTATTCAATGGCATATCATAGATTATTTTTCAGATATTATCAATTATGAAAATAATAACATATAACGTAAACGGTCTACGAGCCGCTATTACCAAAGGTCTTAATGAATGGATTAAAGCGACGGATGCCGATGTCTTATGCTTTCAAGAAATCAAAAGCAGCTCTGATCAGGTAGAAGAAAATTATTTGGAAAGCCTTGGCTATAAGGGCTACTGGCATCCTGCACAAAAAAAAGGCTATAGTGGTGTCGCCATCTTCAGTAGAATCAAACCCTTGCACGTAGAATATGGTTGTGGTATTGAGGATTATGATTTTGAAGGAAGAGTAATCAGAGCGGACTTCGAAAATTTTTCTATAATGAATGTCTATATGCCTTCAGGTTCTAGTGGAGAAGAACGACAACAATTCAAGTTCAAATGGATGGATGATTTTCTTCCTTATGCAAAAAAAATTGCCAATCAATCCAAAGGTCTTGTCATTTGTGGGGATTATAATATCTGCCATAAAGCCATTGACATTCATAATCCAAAATCCAATGCTAATTCTTCAGGTTTTCTTCCGGAAGAACGTGCGTGGATGGAAACATTTTTTCAAAACGGGTTTGTCGATGCTTTCAGGCATTTTAATCAGGAACCACATCAATATACCTGGTGGAGTTACAGGGCAAATTCACGCGCTAAAAACTTAGGATGGCGAATTGATTATCACGCTGTAACACAAAATCTGGTTAAACACCTTGAACGAACTGTTATACTACCTGAAGCTAAACATTCTGACCATTGCCCCATTTTATTAGAAATAAAGACATGATAAGATTTGTTTTTTATAAAAAATGGGTAAATTGACTGTCAACATAATTTTGAATAAGATAATACGCTAAAAATTTTTACAGGAGATGATAAAACAATTATTAGTTATTCTTTCGTTAGGAACGATTCTTTTCAGCTGCGGATCCGACAATGACGGAAAAGTGGAAGATAACGCATTGGTTGAGGGACAAGGAGGTCGTTATACAGGTGGCTTTTTTGTAGTGAACGAACCAGAATATATTAAAAATCTTTTCCCTCATTCCATCACTGATGCTCCTTCATACCGTGTAGCAGCGCAAGTATATGAAGGTTTGATGAAATTCAGTCAGGATTCTTTGTACTTGATCAAGGGATTGGCTGAATCTTATGAAGTTGATACCGCACAAACGACATACACTTTCCATCTTAAAAAAGGCGTGTTATTTCATGACAACGAATGTTTTCCTAATGGGAAAGGACGTGAACTAACAGCGGAAGACATAAAATATTGCTTCACCTTATTAAGTACTCCAAGTAGCAATAATCAAGGCTTCAGCATGTTTCAAGATATCTTGAAAGGAGCTTCAGAATATTATACTTCAGCAAAAGAAGGTAATAAGCCAGGCACCGATATTGAAGGTATTAAAATCATTGATAAGTACACCATTCAATTTAATCTTATCAAGCCAAATGGAATGTTCCTTTATAACCTGGCTCGTCCTTTCACTTTTATTTTTCCAAAAGAAGCCTTTGATAAATACGGTCTGGAAATGAGAACCAAAGCAGTAGGAACAGGTCCTTTTATATTGGATAAAATAGATGAAAACCTAGCCATCTTATTGAAGAAGAATCCTAGCTATCATGGTGTAGACGAATTCGGAAACAAGCTTCCTTACTTAAGTGGAATCAAAGTTCGTTTCATCCGTGATAAAAAATCAGAATACTTAGAATACAAAAAAGGCAATCTCGATATGATCTATCGTCTTCCTACAGACTACATGATAGAAATTACTGAAGAAGCTGTAAAGAAAAAGCAAGAATATGGTGAATTACAACAAACTCCTGAGATGGCTGTTCACTTGCTTTCTTTTGCTAATCAAAGTGCCTTGTTCAAAAATGTAAATTTGCGCAAAGCAATTTCTTTCGCTATCGATCGCAAAAAAATTCTTGAAGCCGTATTGAATGGCGAAGGATATGCACCAGGAATCTACGGAATTACTCCTATTGATATTTTTCCAGGTTATAATGCGAAAGAAATAAAAGGATATGGCTTAAATGTAGATTCCGCAAAATATTATCTTCAAAAGGCAGGTTATAAAGATGGTAAGGCTTTACCAAAGATTGCATTAGAGCTTAACTCTGATGGAGAAAGAAATGTGAATGTGTTGCAAGAAGTTAAGAAACAATTGAAAGATAATTTGAATTTAGAGGTAGAACTTAATGTAGTAACTACAGCTCAATTATCTGAAAATATGATCAATGGAAAAGCTGATTTCTTCCGCGTAGGATGGGCCGCCGATTATCCAAGTCCTGAAAATTTCTTATGGTACTTGTATGGAAAAAATGTTCCATCTGATACAAGCAAGTCATCTTATCCGAACATGTCTCGTTACAAAAATCCTAAGTTTGATGAGTTGTACGAAAAAGGCCTCGCTTCATTAGATAAAAAAGAACAATATGCCTATTTTCTGAAAGCAGAGAAATTAGCAATGGCTGATGCACCTATCATTGTCCTATTTTATGATGAAGGATATCGTTTAATTCAAAACAAGGTCAAGAATTTCCCCAATAATGCTATGCAATACAGGGATTTCAGTAATGTATATTTTGTTCCGCAGCCTTCTGCAAAAGAATAAAATATATTTAACCTTAATAAAACAAATAACCCGTAAAGCTGAACATTGTTCTTCTTTACGGGTTTTGCACTATAAAAGAAAGATACCCGTTGAACAAAAATATGCAACCGGGATTAATCACAGAGCTCCTAGAGAATATCAGCAACTACAAGAAGAAGTATTATATTAATACTTTTTTGAAGGGTTGTATCATTTTTTCTGCTCTCCTAATAAGTATCTACCTGTCTTTTAGCTCTTTAGAATACTGGGCTCGGTTCAATTCTACTGTCCGATTTATAATGCTATTTGGTTTTATAAGTGTCACTCTTTTTGCCCTTATCAATTGGATAGGCACACCCCTTTATAAATTAGCTAATCTTCAACGTTACTTTAGTGACGAAGAAGCTTCTAAGCAGATTGGCCTATACTTCCCTCAAATAAAGGATAAACTGATAAATACAATTCAGTTACAAAAAAACAATTCTAACTATGCTTTAGCTGCAGCAGGTATAGAACAAAAAACTCTTCTCTTAAGGAATATTAATTTTTCCGATGCCATAAAACTGGAAGAAAACAAACGATACTTACATTGGCTTGTTATTCCCTTAGCGGCTTTGCTAAGTATTATTGTGTTTATTCCTAGTTTATTAAAAGACAGTACACATCGTATTATTCATTTTGATGAAAAATTTGTTGCCCCTGCACCATTTAATTTTGATTTAAAAAATAATACCCTGGAAATATTTAAGAACGAAGATTTTAAACTGGATCTAGCCATCACAGGAAACTCTTTACCTGATGATGTATTTATTCTAATCAATGGACAGAAAACACGAATGGCACATGCTGAACAGCAAAATCATTTTACGTTTTCTTTTAAAAATGTTCAAACTAATCAACTATTCTCTTTTTTAGCGGCTGGTTATGGGTCAAAGGACTATACATTACAGGTCTTTAATCGACCCAACTTAAAATCATTGGACATACAATTGTCTTATCCTCTTTATACAGGAAAAAGAGCTGAATCTATTCATAACAACGGAAATTTACAAATTCCTGAAGGCACAAAAGTGACATGGGATTTCAATACTTTATTTGCAGATCATGTTGAATTGATATTTTCTGATGGGAAGAAACAACTATTTGAACTTAAAGAAACTGCTCAAAAAACCATCCAGACGCAAAGAACTTTATATTCTGATCTTTCTTATCAGTTAATCTTACAGAATAAAAAAGCTGCTTTAAAAGAACCTGTTTCATATTCTATAACTGTCGTAAAAGACCAATTTCCATTTATAAAAGCAGAAGACTTTAAGGATTCTTCTCTATTCAATTATATAACTATTGGAGGATTCTGTTCTGACGATTATGGAATTAAAATGATCGAGCTTAACTATCAAATAGTTGTTGATGAAGAACAAAATAATGAAAAAAAATACAGAAAAATAAACCTCGGGAACTTCAATAATGTACTGAATCATACAATTTTATATAATTGGCCTATTGATTCATTAAAACTCAGTCCTGGATCTAAAATATTGTACTTTTTGGAGGTTTGGGATAATGATGGAGTGCATGGAAGCAAGAGTAGCAAATCTCAAATTTTTAGCCTTAAACTTCCGAGTCAAAAAGAGCTTGACCAAAAATTAAAAATCAGTTCAACGGAGACTTCTGAAAAAATGGAAAGTCTGAGCAAACGATCTCGATCTCTTCAAAAAGACATCAAAAATTTAAAAGACAAGATCCGTTCTAAGAAAGAATTACAATGGCAGGATAAACAAAAAATGGAAGAGCTATTGAAAGAACAAAAGAATTTGATGGAGCAGATTCAAGATCTCAAAAAGATGACGGAAGAACTTCAAAAAATGGAAGAAAAATTCAACCATCCTTCACTCGAACTCCTCCAAAAAATGGACGAACTTCAAAAGTTGGTCGATGAAGTGATGGATGAAGAAACCAAAAAACTATACGAGGAACTTCAAAAATTGATGGAACAACAGTTCAAAAAAGAAGAGCTGGATAAGTTACTGGATAAAATGCAATTCAAAGATGAAGAATTGAATCAAAATCTAGATCGTTCGCTAGAGCTTTTTAAAGAATTAAAAGTAGAGCAAAAACTGGAAAACAATATTAGGAAACTAGATGAGTTGGAGAAAAAGGAAGATCAACTATCTAAAGACTCTCAAGCTAAAGATAGTAAAACTGCCGAATTAAAGGAAAAACAAGATCAGCTGAATAAAGATTTTGAAGAATTAAAGAAAGAACAAAAAGACCTCGGTGAATTAAACAAAGAATTA
>DATHPB010000375.1:0-5479 GCA_035484295.1 Cytophagaceae bacterium | reverse complement strand
TTTACCTCACCTGTTGCAAAAATAGATTTTCGGGAAGGAGGCAAATCAGTTGTAAGCATGAAGGCCCCTAAGGAAATGGGAGATCAGGAATATTATTCTGCTTGGTTGTATGTGAAAATTGTTCCTCTGCAAACAATTGAGTTTATTCAAAGCTTGTCAGACCAAGACGGTAATAAAATAAATTCTGTCACAGTAGGAATGCCACCTGATTTTCCGATAGACATCAGAACTGTCGTCACCTTTAAACAAGTGGCCTCTCACACGACAGAGATGACTGTCACGGAATATGCTGAGTTTGGAACGATCAGTAATTTCGCACAAATAGGATTAGAGCAAAGCCTGGATAAAATGTCGACTATTTTTGGTTGAATAGAATCTCTTCATTGGTACCAGAGGACGTTGGTATCAATGAAGAGGTCAATCCGACAAGAAGAAATAATTTACAGTCTATGTATGTACTTGTCGGTACTAAAGACATCATGGTTACTTTTCGTTCTTTAGTATGTTCCATGTTAGCGTTGCCAGTATTGCTCCCAGGATTGGAGCAGTAATATAAATCCACAAGTGTTCAAGATTCCCTGACACCACTGCAGGTGCAAGGGAGCGAATAGGATTCATCGATGCACCACAAACCGGTCCGGCAAACATGGCTTCCAGTAGAACGACGGAACCAATGGCAAGCCCGGCAAACATACCTTGCTCTTTACTTCCTGTAGCCACATGAATAATGACAAACATAAGAATGAAGGTCAATATGAATTCCAGCACAAAAGATTGCAGGGGTATCCCAGCTGGCATTGTAGCTCCCAATGTTTGATTCAATGGGAAAAGAAATTTTAAAGTAAGGCTGGCAATGAATGCGCCTATTGCTTGAGCAATCACATACGGTATAACTTCCTTTACCGGAAATTTTTTAGACACTGCAAATGCTATAGTTACCGCTGGATTGAGATGAGCTCCGGATATATCTCCTAATGCATAAATCATGGCCATGACAATGAGCCCAAAGGTAATGGCTATGCCAACGTGTGTAATGACGCCATGTTGTTCTTGGTTAATGACAATGGCTCCTGTTCCACAAAAAACTAATGCAAATGTACCAATTGTTTCAGCGATGTATTTTTTCATATTATGGTTTATTTTTTCTTAAATCCAATTGACTAATCCAGGTAAGCTGTAAATAATATTGGTTAAACCAATTGGTGTCACCGGTGTTCCAAGTAATATACAGGAGTCCCAGTTCTACTTTGTGTATAGTATTTATTTTTTTACCAAATCCCGCGTATGCCCAGTTTTCTCCATATACGGTTGAAGTTCCGCTATACGTATTAAAAAAAGCTTCTTCATACGCAGCGAAGTAGATCTTATTTTTGATTGGGAAATCGATACCGATCAAATACCTTAACCGGTTGGTAAACGGTGTCTCGCCAGTTGCTCTGTTTTGAATGAACCTACCATCGAAACGCAAACGATTTTTTATGTTTATGTTTTTGTATGAGTTCTTATACGTTGCCTGTACATAAAACCTGTTTTCATTGACGTAATCTGACGCTGAAACGTTTGACCTCTGGTATACATAGCTGCCTGTGAGAGATAACTTATTGGTCAACTGGTAGCTTAACGCTTGTTCAAAATAAAGCAAATTAAAAAAAGCATCTTTTGACACATCTGGTTTTTGCAAGTTTACAAGAGGAAAAGCAGCGAAGTAATACAGGCTATAAGTTAACTTTTGCGACAATCGACCCGAGTGGTCGATTGTAGGGAAGACCCCAGCAAAATAAGAGCTTTGTGCATTAACCTTGAAACTGAATACTACCAGAATGAAACACAGTAGTGTTTGGTGAAATCTCATTGTATTAACGAACAGATTGTATAAGAGAGAACGCATACAATGTTTCACGAGCAATCTGGCGGCAACGCTCGTCGTACATTTCATCTTGTTTAGGTGTATTGTCAAAGGCTTTAGGATCTTCGTAGGTAGTTGCGATCCTCGCGGCTACACCCGGTACAAAAGGGCAGTTTTCATCTGCATCGGAACACGTCATGATAGCAGCAAAACCGGATTTAGGGTTTGCGTCGTCATTGTATGTTTTGGAAAAGCAGGTAATGGTTTGTCCTTCGTCACTGAATGAAATAGTATATTTTGGATTGGTTGCAGCACCGTCGCTCTTTACGATTAGACCTGCTCTTTCTATAGCATGGATGGCATTCGGATTGAATGCTGTAGCTTCCGTACCACCTGAGTAGGTTTGAACCGGTTCTATGCCATAATAATAAGCAGCTACTTGTCCCCAGATCTGACCGAAGTGGCTACGACGCGAGTTGTGCGTGCAGATGTAGATTAATTCCGCTGTGTGACCTTCGTGGAGCCTTGTACTTACATATTGGCTGATATTGGCTAATAGTTTTTTGCGTTCAGCAGGAATTTGGTCAAAAGAAAAAACTGTTTCTTCAATGTACTTTTTTACGTTTGGGAATAGCATATGATTTTTAGTTATACGTGGTGTAATGTTTTCGTTTCTTAGCAGCAACCGCCACCTGGTGAACAAGTATTGGTTTTTTGTTTTTGAACTGGTTCTAACACTGGAACACCACAATCGTCTTTCGCCAAGCAGTCTGTATGTGTAGGAATTAAAACAAAGTTCTCACCCTTGACTCCAAGATTGTACTTACCGATCGTGTCTGTCTGGTATTCCACTTCGATTTCAAAATCCATATTTCCGAAAAGCTGCTCCGATTTACTGATAATATTCAATAGCTTGATTGGAGTAAGACGGTGATCAATATCTTCATTTTGCCAGATTTGGAAATTGACAAAGCTATTGTGGTGAAGGTTGCCACCGCAATCGATAGAATTTCTTGTAACAGTACCTACTTCTGTAATATGGAAATGAGGAACAACCATTTTATGGTTGGGTAACTCGAAGCTAACTGATTTAGCTACGCTTAAATGTTTTTTAAAGTCTGATAATTTCATAATCGTATGGATGTGTTTTTCAAATGATTTATAGAAGTATTATTTTCTTATTTTAGAAAACAGATAAAGACATTCGGTTGCAATTTCTTTACTTATTGCAGCATGTGACGATTCTGATTTGACTTTGTCTTCATAAGTAGTGATTATTTTTAAATCGGCTTCCATAATATCCGGACAATCTGGATCGGTCGCAGCACATGTCAGAATAGCAACAAACATTTTTTTAGGATTGGTAATGTCATTATATTTTTTTGAAAAGCAGGTGATTTTATCTTGATCGTCATCATATGAAATCGAGTAAAGGGGATTGTTAGAAACTCTATCTCTAGTTATTTTGAATCCCACTTCATTAAGCACATCGACGACGTTAGGACTTAGGGCTTTGGATTCACTTCCTCCGGAGTACGTCTGTATAGTATAATGTCCGAAATAAGAGGCCGCAACTTTTCCCCAAACTTGTCCCAACTGACTCCTTCTGGAATTATGGATGCATGCGTAAAGTAGTCCTACTTGTGCATTTTTATCCATACCTTCTTGTACGTAAGCAGCTATTTGTTCTAACAGTACTTTTCTTTCTTGAGGTATTAAGTCAAAATTTTCAATGGCTTGTTTAAGGAATGCATCAATTTTTGAATAGATCATGCGGAAGTAATGTTAAAACGGTGGACAATGGAGTAGCGCTACTTGTTCTTTAGGTGTGTTATATTTATATAACGTAATATTGCGATTGATCTGAATAAAAAAAGGTCAGCAACAGCTCCCCGTATTTTTGTAAGAAGAGAAGAGTTTGCCGAAGTCGGTTTGGATTTCATTCCAGACTTTCTCGTCTATGCAGTAACAAATACTTGTACCTTCAATTTCTCCCTTGATAATGCCGACTTCCTTTAATGCTCTCAAGTGTTGTGATATGGTAGACTGAGATAAGGGAAGTTCCTCTACCATGTCATTACAGATACATGCCTGTCTTTTTAAAAGCATTTCTATGATAGCCACACGTGCCGGATGACCAAGGGCTTTGAATATAAGAGCTCTTTTATTCTGGTTTTTGGTAAATCCTTCTGTCTTGGTTATGCCCATTGCTTTAATAGATATAACGCAATATTACGATTGATGTATTTGTAAAGCAAGCCAATGGTCAGCAATTTTAAAAATAAGTTGGAAATTCACGCATTATATAATATAGTGGATATAGTCCTCGCATCAGGAGGAACTATATCCACAAGTGTTAAGAATGGTTTGCAATAATCTGTTGGCGATTATTTTGTCAATACGGTTAACAGTTCATCCAGTTTGGCCAACGTTAAGGCCATCCCCTGTTCCATACCCATTTCGACCACCTTTTCCAGGTCAGCAAGTGATTCGTAGCTGACAACTGTTTCTACAATGGAGTTGTCACCATGATCGGTAAAAGTTACTTTCCAATTGGCTCTAGGCAGATCTTGATTGATGTCGCCATTCTCGTTACTGAAGGCATCGGTAGCAAGGTAATAGTCGATCGGTACGATTTTTAAGTATTCAATGTATCCCCAATATTCTGTGCCGTTAGGCTCTACCATCGCGTAGTGCCAATGTCCGCCCTCTTGAAAGTTCATGGATTTGGTTTTGGTCGTCAACGGTGCAGGCGCAAACCAACGATCAAGCAATTCACTTTTGGTATAGCAATCCCATACCAATTGGCGCTCGGCCATAAACTCACGCTTGATGGTCAATGTATTTTTTATTTTATCCGGGATAAAATCGAAAAGCAGGTTTAGGTTATTGTTCATGATTTTTTCTTTTTAATGGTTGATAACAGTTGATCCAATTGAGAGAAGCGGCTTTCCCATATTTTCCGGAATTGCTCAAGCCACTTGTCTATTTCCTTCATTTTGTTTACCTCAAGCTGGTAATAAATTTCTCTGCCCTGATGGTCTGGTTTCACAAGCTCACACTCGGTCAGGATTTTCATGTGTTTTGAAATGGCTTGTCTGCTCATGTCAAAATGGTCTGCAATCGCATTCGGTGTCATCGCTTGTAATGCGATCAATCCAATAATTGCTCGACGTGTGGGGTCGGCGATGGCTTGAAAAACGTCCCTTCTCACGGATACTTGATTTGATTTTAATGACTTCAATTATTCGCTGATCATTGGAAGGTACTTCTTCCAGTTTTCAGCAATCACCCAACCGATGATGGCAATGAGAACGATTACAATCGGCGCAGCCTGTGGAGTCATGCTTAGGGTAGCAAGCAAGATCCCTGTCAGTATAGGAACAAGGATCACCGCGCCGAGTGCTCGGGTCTTTTTGAAAATAAGCAATAGTCCGCCAACGAGTTCAGCCGCGCCAACGAGTGGCATTAGCCAGCCAATGGCCGTAAATGCTGCAATAGTTTTAGCGGCTTTCTCAGGCATTTGCTCTGGAACGGGCATGTAGTGAAGAAATTTGTCTAGGCCGGAATTAACGAAGATCAGGCCTGTAAGCAGACATAACACGAACAAAATTTTGTTTTTCATAACGATCA
>DATHPB010000374.1:0-6779 GCA_035484295.1 Cytophagaceae bacterium | reverse complement strand
CAGACCATTGGTACGCATGCTTTACCTGGTTGGTGATTTGAACATCGCCTACAACTTGCGATTCCAGGCCTATGGCTACACGGAATAAATGAAGGATTGCATCTTCATGGTCCGTAAAACATTCAAACAAAGGGATCAAATTTTCACTGCTGGCCAATCCTTTTTGCGAAACAAGCAATTTGATGATGCTTTCAGAAAGATCGTCAATTGATGCGTAATAAATTTCTGTGCGGTTGCAGGTAGACAAGATCAACAATTCAGACGCATCAAATGCATCCTTTATGCGTAACATAAGGTTTTTGCATTCCAGCTCATTCAAAGCCATTTTTTCCCGTATGGCTACAGGTGCTTTTTTATAAGATAAACTAATGAGTTTGAAATTCGTGATCATGGCTATTGTGGCACCAAAAATACAACCTAATCGTTAAATAATGGAATAAAAAGTAATAAATTCATCAATTTAAAATGGTTTTGGTTAAAGGGAAAATGAACATTTACGATAACAAGTCGGCCTGGAAAGGCATTCTGGTGGTTTCAGCGTTGGTTATTGCCCTTGGTTCGCTTTGGTATACAAACCACCTGGTGAAGGTTTTGGCAGAAGGAGAAAAGCGACAAATAGGTTTATATGCCAAAGGATTGCAGGCCATTACAGATTCTGAAACAGGAGGAAACATGACCTTTTTATTTCAGGAGATCATCGAAGCTAACCATACGATTCCTGTAATTCTGACTGATGATCAGGGTAATCCGATCAGCTATAAGAACATCGAAATAGACAGTTCCTATAAGGAGAAAGAAAAAGACGCTTTCTTGAAAAAGCAAATTTTAATCATGCAGGAAGAACATCCTCGTATTGAAATCAGCTACTTGGGTGTGGTGACTAATTATATTTACTATGAAAACTCTTGGGTATTGGCGCAGCTGCATTATTATCCTTTTTTACAATTATCGATCATTGGTATTTTCATGCTCATTGCTTACCTCTCGTTCAGTTCGTCTCGCCGGGCAGAACAAAACAGGGTATGGGTCGGCTTGGCCAAAGAAACTGCTCACCAACTAGGAACACCGCTTTCTTCTTTAATGGCTTGGACTGAAATCATTAAAAGTGATCCGCGTTTAGCAGGGGATCCTATGGGAGATGAATTAACAAAAGACGTAGACCGTTTAGAAACCATTACCGCACGCTTTTCAAACATCGGTTCTAAACCTGCATTGAAAGAAGAACGAATTGTGGATGTCATCAAAGGTTTGATTGATTACCTGAGAAAAAGAATCTCTGCCAAAGTAACGATAGATATTTGCACTGATTTCCCCGTATTGACGGCACATATCAATACCTCACTGTTTGGTTGGGCCATTGAAAACCTTGTCAAGAATGCGGTAGACGCCATGGAAGGTGAAGGAGAATTATCGCTTACTATTCATCGGTCAAATAAAAAAATCATCATTGATGTCAAAGACAGCGGAAAGGGCATGAGCCGCTCTGAATACAAACGTATTTTTAAACCTGGATATACCACAAAGTCGAGAGGTTGGGGATTGGGTCTTACTTTGGTAAAACGGATCATAGAAGAATACCATGGTGGCAGAATTTATGTATTGACTTCTTCTCCCAATAAAGGGACAACATTCAGGATAGAATTGAATGAGATGTAGGAGGTAACAATAAGTGATAAGTTGAACGTGTCGATGTTTTACCTTTTATGATACGTGTTTTTAGAGGTTTAAGTCGCTTATTTTTTTAGGATGAAAGACACTGTACCGGAGTCTGTAAATATAGTGTTTATAAGTTGTAATATTTTGATTAATAGTAAACTAACGCTATGAAAATATCACTTCAAACGGACTACTTATTACTATGTTTAAAATGTTTGGTAAACAATAAATAATAGTCTAACTTTGCAGTCTCAAAAAATGAGCAAACAATCAATCATACTAACAGCATAATTATACAAACAAATGGCAAACGCAGGTAAAATTACCCAAGTTATCGGCCCGGTGGTAGACGTGAGTTTTAGCGGCTCTAAATTACCTAATATCCTGGACGCATTAGAAATTACCAAACAAGATGGTTCGAAAATTCTTTTAGAGTGTCAAAAACACTTAGGAGAAGACAGAGTAAGAACGATTGCGATGGACAGTACTGATGGTTTAACAAGGGGAATGGCGGTTGTCGATAAAGGGGCTCCGATCTCTATGCCTGTGGGTGATGAAATCAAAGGTCGTTTGTTCAATGTAGTGGGAGAAGCCATTGACGGTATCAACACCATCAAAACAAAAGGATCCTTACCCATCCACCGTTTAGCGCCTAAGTTTGATGAATTGTCTACTTCTACAGAAGTACTTTTCACAGGTATCAAAGTAATTGACTTGCTGGAGCCGTATGTAAAAGGTGGTAAAATCGGGTTGTTTGGTGGCGCTGGTGTAGGCAAGACAGTATTGATCATGGAATTGATCAACAACATTGCGAAAGCGTATGCCGGTTTGTCTGTGTTTGCAGGTGTAGGTGAAAGAACAAGAGAAGGAAATGACTTGCTTCGCGAAATGATCGAATCAGGCGTTATCAAATATGGTCATGAGTTCCAGGAATCCATGGAGAAAGGCGATTGGGATCTTTCTAAAGTGGACATCAACGAATTGGCTAAGTCTCAAGCGACATTGGTATTCGGTCAAATGAATGAACCTCCTGGGGCACGTGCTCGTGTGGCTCTTTCTGGTTTGACTGTTGCAGAATATTTCCGTGATGGAGATGGTACAGGTCAAGGAAAAGATATTCTTTTCTTCATCGACAACATTTTCCGTTTCACACAAGCAGGTTCTGAAGTATCAGCTCTTTTAGGTCGTATGCCATCAGCGGTAGGTTACCAACCGACATTGGCTACTGAAATGGGTGCGATGCAAGAACGTATTACCTCTACCAAAAGAGGTTCGATCACATCTGTACAAGCAGTATATGTGCCTGCAGATGACTTGACCGATCCGGCTCCGGCTACAACGTTCTCTCACTTGGATGCTACTACTGTATTGTCTCGTAAAATTGCCGAGCTTGGAATTTATCCTGCAGTAGATCCGCTGGATTCTACGTCTCGTATCTTGAGCCGTGAAATCCTAGGCGAAGAGCACTATGGTACTGCCATGCGTGTAAAAGAATTGTTGCAACGTTATAAAGAACTGCAAGACATCATCGCCATCTTAGGTTTGGATGAATTGTCTGAAGAAGACAGACAAGTCGTTCACAGAGCACGTCGTGTACAACGTTTCTTATCTCAACCATTCCACGTGGCAGAACAATTCACTGGTTTGAAAGGAGAGTTGGTAAACATCCGTGAGACCATCAAAGGATTCAATGCGATCATGGACGGTGAATACGATCACTTACCGGAAGCAGCTTTCAACTTGGTCGGTACGATTGAGCAGGCAGCGGCTAAAGGAGAAAAATTGATCGCTGAAGCGAAAAAATAAATCATCAGGCAGAACAAGATCTAATTCTTGTTCTGCTTTCATCTTATTACTAAAAGGGTACCATGTTACAGTTAGATATCTTAACACCCGATAAAAAAGTATACAGCGGAGAAGTGAAGTCAGTAAATGTTCCCGGTGCTGCTGGTGCTTTTGAAATTCATCAAAACCACGCAGCTATCATCTCAACTCTCGGTAATGGAGAGCTGAAACTGGTAGAAACCAACAATACGGAAAAACATTTCTCGGTTGACGGTGGTGTTGTAGAAGTATTAAACAACAAAGTGGTTGTATTGGCTGAAGCTGTTACAGCTTAATTTTCTCTTATTTATTGTAAAGCCTTGCCGTGTATTTACGGCGAGGCTTTTTTATTTATTCAAAAGTGTAAGCGACCAACATTATATAAAACCTTTACTCATGATCATTGAAGTCCAATGTATATCGCTGTCAACGGAAGACAAGACTTTACTCGATGACATTTCCTTTCAGCTGGATAAAGGAAAAGCGTTGGCAATTGTTGGACCGTCAGGGAGTGGGAAGACAACACTGGGCAAGGTCATTGCGGGGCAGCTGGCAGTTTCAGAAGGCAAGGTCATTACAGCGACAGGCATCAAACGTATTTTTATTCCGCAACAACACGACTTCCGCCATTGGTCAAGCACACGTTCCTATTACCAACAACGCTACGATAGTAATGTCGCAGATGATTCTCCGACAGTAGAACAATTATTGAAGCAGTACACCCCGTATGATTTTACCGAACTGGTTGATTTGCTCAAATTGAATACAGTATTAAAGAGTAAACTGTCACAATTGTCTAACGGAGAAGGCAAGCGTGTGCAATTGGCTCAGGCACTTTTACAAGAAGTAGAACTCCTAGTTATTGATAATCCTTTCATTGGATTGGATGCTTATTCGCGTCAGCTTTTGCATAAGATCATCCAGAAATTGATGTCGAAAGAAGTACTGCTTGTTGTTATTACTCCCTACCATGAAATACCTGAATGCATCACGCATGTTTTGGAATTGGAACGTGGTCGTGTCAGACAAATCACCGAAAGACCTTTATTCAAAGGCCTTGCAGCAGAAAAGAAAGGAATTGAAGAAGCAGTGAATCCAGCTGTTTTCGATCTGTTGACATGGTCTGAAGAAGAAAACTTTTCAGTGGCAGTAGGAATGAAACATGTAACGGTCAGTTATGGAGATAAAATAATATTGGATGACATCAACTGGGAGGTGAAGAGAGGAGAGCAATGGGCACTCGTCGGACATAACGGTGCAGGTAAGTCTACCTTGTTGAGTTTGATCAATGGTGACAATCCTCAAGCCTATAGCAATGAGATTTATTTGTTTGATCAACCCAGAGGATCTGGCGAAAGTATCTGGGATATCAAACGTAAAGTTGGATACATCTCTCCTGAATTGCACATTTATTTTCAACGCGATGTAAGTTACACCGAAGCACTGGCCATTTCATCAGGTGAACCTGTACCCATCAGATTTTCACAAAGAAAAATTACGTGTGAAGAAGTAGTGACCTCCGGATATGCTGATTTGGTGGGTTCTTCTCAAGTCGTAACACCTTTGCAATTGAAGCAGGCATTGCATTGGATGGACTTGTTACAAATCGCTTATCTACGTCATCAGAATTTATACGATGCTTCCTTAGGGGAACAACGTTTGGTTCTATTGGCAAGAGCATTGGTGAAAAATCCTGCCTTGCTTATTTTGGATGAACCTTGTCAAGGACTAGACGAAACTCAAACCAAAAGATTTACAGAAGTGGTGGATGCAGTGTGTAAGCATTTTAATAAAACACTGATTTACATTTCACATTACAAGCAAGATATTCCTCAGTGTGTGACAAAGGTGTTGGAATTAGAAAAAGGAAAAGTGATCAGGAATAAATAAAGACTGAACAAATTCAATACTTGGGTTATTGTTTACTCCTTTTAAATAGTTCAACTACGATGTAGAAGACTAAGCTTTTTTAGGTTTGATTCCAAACAACCTTCCGAAACCTCCCAGCATTTTTTTCTCGAAGCGCCAGGCAAACTTCCATTGTCCGAGAATAAAACCAAACAGCATAAAGAGCATTTGGTAAATAGGAAAAATAATCAGGATGCGTAAAGGCCAATAAAAATAAGCAGGCAGGGTATCTGTAGAAATATTTAAATAGCTCAGTACCGGTCTTGCTAATTTGACAGCACTGGAACCTGTAATACTAAATAAAACAATGACAACAAATAATTGCCAGTTGGAGTGAAGTCCCCAACGGTTCTTTAATTTTTCTACCCAGCTTGTTTTTTGTTCGTTGGTCATGGTGTTTATTTTAATGATGTATACGCAAGCGTTAAGATTTTAACATATCCCAGGAAGAATTTGTCGGATAAGGAGCATGAATGCTTACTGCTTCTTTACTGATGGGGTGATTGAAATGTAATTCGTAGGCGTGTAAAGAAATCCCTCCGTCCTGATTGGAGCGAGCAAATCCATATTTTAAATCTCCTTTGATCGGACAACCCATCGCCGCCAGTTGGCAACGGATCTGATGTGATCGACCGCTTACTGGTTGTACTTCGAGCAGGAAATAGCGGTCTGTTTTTTTTAGGATTTTATAATGCAGTTCGCACTTCTTGGAATCGGGTATTTCTTTACTATGCGCACGCGACACGTTTTTTTTAGTGTCTTTGGTCAGCCAGTGAATCAATGTACCTTCAGGATGTTGTGGTTCGTTTTTGACCAACGCATGGTAAATTTTTTGCGTTTGCTTTTCACGAAACTGTTCGTTCATTCTTTCTAACGCCTTGGATGTCTTGGCCAACAGTGTAATTCCGCTTACCGGTCTGTCCAATCGGTGGATGACGCCGGCAAATACATTTCCGGGTTTTTCGTATTTCTCTTTCAGGTAAAGTTTGACGTATTCGCTTAGAGGTGTATCACCTGTCGTATCACCTTGCACTAACACACCAGAGCGTTTGTTTACTGCGATCAGATGATTGTCCTCGTATACCACATCAAAGTATTGTTGGTAGGGATTTACAAATTCAGCGGGTTGCATTTGTTTAGTAACATTCGTTTTGATTTGGGAAATCATTAGACTTCACATCTCTGATGTATTGATGAACGGCTGTATTAATCACTTCTTGCAAATTAGCATAAGTTCTAAGAAAGCGAGGTTTGAATTCATTGTTGATTCCTAACATGTCATGAGATACTAATACTTGACCGTCTACATGTGGTCCAGCACCTATGCCTATAATGGGTATTTGCAATTGGTCAGAAACTTCTTTCGCCAGGGAAGAGGGTATTTTTTCCAG
>DATHPB010000373.1:0-3306 GCA_035484295.1 Cytophagaceae bacterium | reverse complement strand
AGCTTGTTATTTTCTTCATCATTAGACATGGGGTTACAACTCATCATCGTTTTGGTAAGATAGCTATACTAGCCACAATGGCAATCTCCTCCCCAAGAAGAAGTACCATCTTCATAGAACTCTTTTTTCCATATCGGAGCTTCATGCTTGACACGGTCAATGATGTATCGGTTCGCTTCGTATGATTCCTTGCGATGCGAATGTGCCGTAATCACAACTACTGCGCTTTCACAGATCTCTAATTTGCCGATACGATGCACACAAATGGCATTGTGCAAATTCCATTTTTCTATAGCCGTCTGTATGATTTCTTGGATTATTTTTTCAGCCATGGGTACAAAGGCCTCGTACTCTAAATGGGTAACTTTTTTTTGTTCGTGGTGATTACGTACTTCTCCACTGAAAAGTACGATACCCCCGGCTTTAGGATGATGAGCACGTTGCAACAAGCCGCATACATCGATGGGTTCTGCAACAACCAATTTCAAATCAACCGCCGCTGGATGGTGGAATAACGCTGATGCTGTCATGAGTACTCAATTTATAATCTCCTGAAACAAATTTCATGTCTACTGCAACACGGCATTTTTTCAAAACACCTGCAGCCTGAGGATTAAGTTCTGATAATTTATCAATCAAATCTGATGCACTATGAATGTCATCTGTTCCGATTGTCACGCTTTCCTCAAAATAATCTTTTAACACAGCATATACCTGTACAACCATATCAACCTCCTATCTCCATCATTTGTAATGCACTACCTATAAAGCGCGTGGCTTGTTTCTGACTTAACGCTATTTTCAAACGTTCGAACATTTCTTCTTTGTTCCCTAATGCATCGAAGACGGGGACTCCTGTATTCTGACTAAGGCAACCGAATATGTTTCCTCCGCTGTCTAATCTCAGGCGATTGCAATCTCCGCAAAAAGGACTCGATTCATTGGCGATAATTCCAAAACGGTATCCTTCTTCTGTCACCCAATAATTAGCAGTAGCACCTCGCATACGTAGCTCTTTTTTGTAAGAAAAGTGCGAAGCGATAACATTTAGTATATTTTCTTCTGAATAAAAATAACGTTCAAATTCATGACTAAAGTAATACCCCATTTTCATCAGCTCTAAAAACCGCAATGTGATCTTTTGTTGAGCAGCGTACTTCAGCAAAGGAAGAATTTGAGAATCGTTTATTCCTTTCATGATCACAGCATTCAGTTTAACAGTGATTCCTGCCAGTGTACAACTTTCTACCGCATTCAAAACCCTTTGTAAATCCCTTCGCCTTGAAACTGCATAGAACACATCAGCATCTACGGCATCCAAAGAGATGTTCACTTCTTTCAACCCGCAGGCCGCCAAGTCCGCGGCCATACCAGCCAACAAGTAACCATTGGTGGTCATCTTGATATTTGAAATACCAAGGTTATGCAATGCTTTAATCAAAGGAATCAAGTCTCTATACAAAGTGGGTTCACCACCTGTCAAACGAATGGTATCCAATGACAATACCGATTTCAATTCTGTAACTACCTGAACAAGCTGATCCAATGACAACGGAGTGTTACCGGCAGATATTTCCTTACGCTCCTCTCCGTCTTGTATGCAATAAACACAACCCAAGTTACAGGTGTTGGTCAAACTGATACGAAGCGTTTTGAATGTCCGTCCGTAATGATCTTCTAGAGGATACATGTTTAGGTAATGATCAATTTAATGCTTGCAATAGGCAATGCAAAGTCAATAGTATAAGATAGCCATTTATTCTGAAATATCCAGTACCAACAGCACTGTAAGAAAAAATAACCAGGAAAGAAGCTTTGAATAAAGCGATCATATATCATCCATAGCCATTCTTATTGTCCTGATAAAGACAACTCTTTTACAATGAAATCAGTTTTGGGTCCATCACAAACCGGACAAACATAGGTAGCTGGGAGGTCATTAAATAATATACCAGAAGATATTCCATTCGTTGAATCTCCATATTCAGCATCGTATAGCGTAAAGCAGTGTTTACATTGATAGATTGTTTTACTTACTTTTGGTTGTTTTTCTTCCTTATTGTCAATATTCAATACTTCATTACTGTTGTTGAGTTGTTCATAGTATTTACGGCTCAATCTCTCTAACACATCCGGTAATGCTGCCTTTTCAATGTTTTCGGAATAGACCGTGTAAATTTGCTTGTTGGGGTTAAAATCCTCTGCGTACAATACAGAGTATTGAGTATTAAAATTTTCAGAGCCGTTCATCCTTATAATTTTTTCTTCAATAACAACGGAAGAAGCGACATCCATTGCATTGGTTTTGATGGCGAAACTCAAACCGTGAGTTCTGATGTCCCGTTCGTCAAATTCTCTTACCAGAAATTTTTTCAGAGCCATAGCTGCTTCATCTAAATCGGGCAATTGCCAGTTCAGCTCCAAAGCAGAGTGCCTGATATTGATACCGAATTTACCCAATAACTTTTCCCATTGGATACGGTCTTTTTCTTCAATTCCTTTGATTAGCAAGGATTGCCAGGGTGTGACACAGATTTGACCGATGCGAGCCTGATTACAAAGAGTAGTAACCTCTTCCAAAAACTCTACAGAAAAATCATTGTTCCTGCGATAAATTCCCAATAAAAATTTATCTCCAAAACGATGTAGACCTTCATAATCAGGAAAACGAACGCGCTGCAACGACAACTCGCGTTCAATATCAGCTACTATAAATTTATGTTGTTCATTAAGTTGTTTGGCCAATGCCATCAGATTGACATTTTTCTTACCTGTCAGCTCCTTTTCCAATTCCAGAGACAACGCTCCAATGTCATTCGTATAAATTAAAGTCGGGTAACACATCATGCCATCTATGGAGTGATGCTTTACAAACAGGTACCAAAAATTCATGTGCATAGAACAAATGAAATTCAGATTTCCCGTGAATAAAGGGACTAATCCTTGAGTAGGATCTACAATATTAATCTTGAATTTGGTTTTGTAATCAATAGAATTGAGAATGTCCTGATACATTCCTTCACTTACCCACGGATGTGTGGTGAATATATCTTCGGCGATATAAGAACTGGTAATATTAGGATATTGATTTTCATTGATCTCTACACTTATACTTTTCATGTTGAAGTACTTTTCCAGCACTTCTTCCCGATCGTGCGTGGTAAAGAAAAATGCATTTTGGCGTTCTCCGAAATGAATGGTTTCAGATCCGCAATGACGCGCAGCCGCAAGTATATTGCTCAAGACACCTGTTGATAATATACCGCCTTTGAGATTGATCTTAACTTGATTCTTTTGCATAGATAT
>DATHPB010000372.1:0-2737 GCA_035484295.1 Cytophagaceae bacterium | reverse complement strand
AAGGGAACTACGGCAAATGCTCCGAGAGACAATGACAATACAGAATACCCAAGTGCTGTAATCTCCTGCATCATTCGTTCCATCTGATCTTTCCGCATGACTGAAACAAAAAAACTATCAGGCGAGCAAGGGACGTATTGTATAACGTATTCACTGATTCTGGCATTAGGAAAAATGTTATGGAATAACTTCTCCTGATTACTGCCTTGCTGTTGTACTTTTTTATGTAAAATTCCTTTTCCACTACAAGACAATACAAGAGGAAGAGAAGTAGGAATCAGAGATGGAAGAGCATTAAAATTGCCTGCCAATGTTCCACTTTTTTCAATGACCAATAATTGACCGCGTTTTGATAACAGCAACCAATGAATAGAAACTTCACCATTGGAATCCATCTGCAGCTCAATGGATCCAATGGATTGAATATCTGAAATTCTATTTTTAAGTTGCTCCAGCATAATTAATATATGATGGTTGGTTTGATAAAAACAACGGAAACCAATTTCGTTTTACCTTTGGTTCTGCTGCTGAAAAGCCATTTTATAATGGGAATTCTAGAAAGCAAGGGAACACCCGTAGTGGTTTCTGTTTTTTGAGTTCGTTCCAAGCCGCCGAGTACCACCATTTCTTCGTTTCTTACTCTTATGATGGATTTAAATTGATTGGTTGTTGATGGAGGTGGACCTGTTGGAGGTAAACTGACGAAATCAGTTACACTTACGTCAATCGTCAATGTGACTTGATCGTCTCCTGAAACAACAGGTTTTATGTTGATAGCCATATTGGCTTGCACAGAGTTGTACTGTTGCGTAACTACTGTCTGTGGGGTAAGACTGTTCATTACATTTTGTGTCTGGACAGTATAATACACCGTACTTCCTATGCTCAAAGATGCTTCATGTCCATTGAGCGTAGACAACTTAGGAGTAGACCGTACCTCCGCATTGTTATTGCTTTCTAATGCACTTAATGTCATGTAAAAATTAGGAGTGACACGTCCCAGATTAAAAACATTATTCGTTCCTAACCAATTCAAAAATTCATTAACATTACTGGAACCCAATGTAACGTCTATACCTGGTAAAAAAGTACCGGATGTTTTTACCGTCGAATCACCTAATCCAGCAGTAATACCGGTCTTCACAGATCTCGTTTTATTGATGTCCAGCAACAATACCTCTATCATGACCATGGGTACTACTCTATCCAATGCGGTAATGAAAGCTTCTATTTCATTAATCTGAGGTAAACTACCTGAAACAAGAATACTGTTGAGCTCTTTAAACTCTTTTACTTCCACGCCCTTCTTTAACTCCGCTGGAATAATGTCGTGTATGGCATCAAGCGATCTGAATTTCAGCTGAATGACACGGTTGGCTCTTAACCCTTCTATTTTGCGGTCTCCGATTAAATAAAGAGGTCCTTCTAATTTAAACGTATGATCTGTACCTTGGAGAATGTATGTCAAGAAATGTTCGAAGTTCACTCTTTCGATGCTTGTTGTAATATTACCTTTGATATCAGAAAATAAAAAATAACTGGCGCCTGCTTCTTGTGCCACTTCTTTTATGACCTGGTTAATGGGTGTATTTACAGCATACAGGTTAATGTACTTGCCTCCTGTTGTCGAGTCTACTTCAACTTCAACATGCAGTTCAGGAGGAGCTACACCACCAGTAGTTGAAGCTGTTCCTGAAGCTTTACTGCCGATTGTTTTTCCTTTTTTTACTTTATCATTTGCCTTAGATAGCGCATCCAGTCCATCTTCTCCTTCACCTATAGGCTTCAATACAAAAAAATTATCTTCTGTTTTTACTAACTTCAGTTGGTTCGCGTAGGCCATTCGATTGATGGCACTTTCAAAAGGCATATCTTCGATGTATACACTGACCACTTTATCGGCAAGCCCGGACGTAAGAATTAAATTTTTACGCGTTACCTGAGTTATTTTTTTGACTACTTTATCCAGCGTATCCTTTCTCAAATCAAGTGTCATCAGGTCATTGTAGGCACTGTATTTGACAAGTATCTCATGAACGGGAATCACTTCCTTCTCTGTGGGAGGGATGTATTTTTTAAATGACATGATGGATCCAACAAATAAAATATCCAGGTCATATTCCCGCGCTAAAAATAAAAGCACATTTAGCACCTTTTCGTTGCTGAACCGATTATAAATGCGAATTTGTAAAGTAGGATCAATACTGATGTTCAATTCATGAGACGTAGCCAACCCTCCAAGAAACTCTTGTAAGGAAGCACCGGTAACTGAAAATTCTACTTTTTCAGTAAGCCCGGGAACATCTTTTGACAATTCTGTCAATTTTTTTTCCAATGCTACGAATCGATCTTCAGACTGCTGGGCCGATACGGAAAAAAAAGGAAGCACAAAAAGGGCAACCAGTAATACTATTCTTTTTTTCACAATACTTAAAAATTAACAAGTAAGGGGTATACTTCTTCTATAGTGGAAACCCCTTGTTCAAAGAGTTCAAATGCGTTTTCAGAAAGGGTTTTTATTCCCTTCTTTTTTAGCAAATCAGTTACAGCAAAATTACTACTTTTTATGACTTCGACCAACTCTTCATCAATAGGAATCACCTCATATACAGCTTTCCTTCCCTTATAACCGGTGTGGTAACACTGATTGCAGCCTACTGCAACAAAATGATGCGAAACATTTCTATATGGCTTGAATTTCCGTGGAAATAATTTTTCAGAAACAGGTTCTTCTCTT
>DATHPB010000371.1:0-15834 GCA_035484295.1 Cytophagaceae bacterium | reverse complement strand
CTCCGGATACGTGGCTCTAACCACTTAACCTCGCCAGTGAGAAGTAACTCGTAGGTTCATTATGCAAAAGGCACGCCGTCAGACCACTAAAGTCCTCCGACCGCTTGTAAGCGTACGGTTTCAGGTTCTATTTCACCCCGTTATTCACGGTACTTTTCACCTTTCCTTCACAGTACTGGTTCACTATCGGTCTCTTAGTAGTATTTAGCCTTACCGGATGGTGCCGGCAAATTCAACCGGGGCTTCTCCAACCCCGACCTACTCAGGATACAAACCCTCACAACAACCTTACCTATACGCGGCTTTCACGCTCTATAGCTCATATTCCCAGATGATTCTAGTTCGTTTGTTGCAACTTATGTCTGTCCTACAACCCCAAAAAGGCCGTGACCTCTTTGGTTTGGGCTAATCCGCGTTCGCTCGCCACTACTTGCGGAATCACTTTTGTTTTCTCTTCCTCCAGGTACTTAGATGTTTCAGTTCCCTGGGTTTGCTCCGCATTCGCGGTTCTTAGTCTTCAACTAAGAGGGTTGCCCCATTCAGACACCTCCGGATCAAGTCTTCTCAGCAGATCCCCGGAGCTTTTCGCAGCTTGGCACGTCTTTCTTCGCCTCTAAGAGCCTAGGCATCCCCCGTACGCCCTTTCTTACTTTCTTTAAGTATTCTCAATCTCTCAAGATATACTCCATTCTTTTGAAACATATCCTTTAATATGTCTTCTGTCATCATGTCAAAGAACTTTTGAAACAATCTCGCTTCAAAGTAGCTATTATTACCTTATGTAATAGTAACCTTTAATAATTTTGGAAAAGGAAATGAAAAAGACATATGAGGAGTGGAGTTTACCTGCATCTAAATCCGCAGGCTCCAGAAAGGAGGTGTTCCAGCCACACCTTCCGGTACGGCTACCTTGTTACGACTTAGCCCCAGTTACCTGTTTTACCCTGAACCGCTCCTCTCGGTTACGATCTTCAGGTCTCCCAGACTTCCATGGCTTGACGGGCGGTGTGTACAAGGTCCGGGAACGTATTCACCGCGCCATTGCTGATGCGCGATTACTAGCGATTCCAGCTTCATGAGGTCGAGTTGCAGACCTCAATCCGAACTGAGACGCACTTTTCGTGATTGGCTTGCTGTTACCAGCTTGCAACACGCTGTATGCGCCATTGTAGCACGTGTGTAGCCCTGGGCGTAAGGGCCATGATGACTTGACGTCATCCCCTCCTTCCTCTCTGCTTACGCAGGCAGTCTCTCTAGAGTCCCCGACATGACTCGCTGGCAACTAAAGATAGGGGTTGCGCTCGTTGCGGGACTTAACCCAACACCTCACGGCACGAGCTGACGACAGCCATGCAGCACCTTGTTTCAGGTCATTGCTGACTGATCTATCTCTAAATCATTCCTTCACATTCTAGCCCAGGTAAGGTTCCTCGCGTATCATCGAATTAAACCACATGCTCCACCGCTTGTGCGGACCCCCGTCAATTCCTTTGAGTTTCACCGTTGCCGGCGTACTCCCCAGGTGGATTACTTAACGCTTTCGCTTGGCCGCTGGCTGTCTATCGCCAACAGCGAGTAATCATCGTTTACAGTGTGGACTACCAGGGTATCTAATCCTGTTTGATACCCACACTTTCGTGCCTCAGCGTCAGTTATAATTTAGTAAGCTGCCTTCGCAATTGGTGTTCTTGACAATATCTATGCATTTCACCGCTACACTGTCAATTCCGCCTACCTCAAGTATACTCAAGCTCATCAGTATCAATGGCAGTTCTCCAGTTAAGCTGGAGGCTTTCACCACTGACTTAATGAGCCGCCTACGCACCCTTTAAACCCAATAAATCCGGACAACGCTTGCACCCTCCGTATTACCGCGGCTGCTGGCACGGAGTTAGCCGGTGCTTATTCTATAGGTACACTCAGCTCCAATCGCAATTGGCATTTGTTCCCTATCAAAAGCAGTTTACAACCCAGAGGGCCGTCTTCCTGCACGCGGCATGGCTGGTTCAGGCTTGCGCCCATTGACCAATATTCCCTACTGCTGCCTCCCGTAGGAGTCTGGTCCGTATCTCAGTACCAGTGTGGGGGATCATCCTCTCAGACCCCCTATCGATCGTCGCCTTGGTGAGCCATTACCTACACCAACTAGCTAATCGAACGCATGCCCATCTTCAACCGCCGTAGCTTTAACAATATACCCATGCGGGTTCCCTGTGTTATGGGGTATTAATCCGAGTTTCCCCGGGCTATCTCCCTGTTGAAGGCAGGTTGCATACGTGTTACGCACCCGTGCGCCGGTCGCCATCAGTATTGCTACTATGCTGCCCCTCGACTTGCATGTATTAGGCCTGCCGCTAGCGTTCATCCTGAGCCAGGATCAAACTCTCCATTGTAAAGTATTTTAACGTCTCTTATCCCGAAAGATTAAGCGACCATGTTGTCTGACCCCAACTCCTCATTCTTAAACTAATCTCTTCGACTAATTCTCGTCTTTTTTCATTTTCCATCATTCCAAAGAACTTCCGTCATAAACGTTTTTATGACCTAGCTTAAAACTGAACTTTCATGTTCATGTTCTATTAAATTTTCGTTTCAACATCTTTGAAACGGGTTGCAAAGGTGTAGGATTTTTTTTACCCTACCAAACAATTTGCAAGATTTTTTCTTTTTTATTTCAAGTGATAAATTGCTTTTCTATAGCTACCGCTTTAGCGTTTCTCTAACGGGTTGCAAAGGTGTAGGATTTTTTTGAGAAGACCAAAAGAAAAACATATTTATTTAAGCTTTATTTTGTGTTTTTCATCTTTCATCCTAGCTTTAAACAGATTAGGAGTTAAAACTTTTCATTACTAGAAAGCTGTTAAAACCGACTCCCTTATTACTTTTTCCTTCAGCTTCTCTAAAGTGGGATACAAATGTAAAATACTCGGTCGGATTTTGCAAATTCTACCCCAAATTAATTCCTTCTTTTATAAACAGGAACTGTACTGCATGGCTCCCCATACATCAGACTTGATACATAAGGTGTCAGTAAACGAGTAAGTTCTGCAAAAGCAAAGGCTGGTACAGGATATTTACCACATCCTTTAATGACCACTTTAGCATCCTTGTATGATTCAGCATTGATGTGAGACAACGCTTGAGAAAAAAGTTTGTTCTCCAATTCCTCTAAACTTCCAAAAATAACTTGGCGCACTACAGGTTGTAATTTTGTAATCACAACCATGATTGCCCACGAAGGGATAATAGCATCTGCTGAACAAAAAACGGCCACATTCTTATCTTTGTACAATAACCAATCGTGATTGGCTACAAATTCTCTAAAATCTTTCTCCCGAAGAATCAATCCTTGGAAAAGTAACCCAGCCATATCAAATGCTATCCTTTCTCCTGGAACGTAGTAATCATCCAGATCGATCGTCTTTAAAGAACTGTTGGATACCCGATTGATAATTTCTTCGCTCGTAATTTAGTCTCTGTTTTTTTTAAATGACTTTCAGAATCTTTCAAATAAAAAGGTTCAAAATAAGCCAGGTCTTCAAACATCCTCTCCGTGTATTTTTGATCTGAGATCATTCCTAGCCAACATGACGAAGGCTGAAAATCATAATCATAAAAGGCATTGGAATTCTTTAACACCAATGATGTTTTTTTCGCTCCATTACCTATAAAATAAATTTTTTGCTCTGCCAATCTCGCTTCGAATGAATGTTCATTCAATATCAAAGATTGTACCGTTTCAATGGCAGTTCCTTTACAGTCTCCTAACCAATAGTAAACTTCCATTCTCCGAGCATCAAACATCGGACAAATCAATCCTTCCGTAATCTTGTTCTTATCCACAAAACCCTTGGCCATAGCTTCTAGTGTAGGGACAGCAATCAAAGGGATATTCAATGCGTCACAAAATCCTTTTGCTGTAGAAACCCCTATCCGTAATCCTGTATAAGAGCCGGGTCCAGCAGAAACAGCAACAGCCTTTAATTCATCAAATCCGATCTTTGCCTTTTGTAATACCGCATCAATCATAGGAATCAATAAAACAGAATGACTGTTAGAAACCGCATGCTCTTCTATAGATAACAGCGATTGCTCGCTAAAGATAGCAACAGAACATACCGTTGAAGAAGTCTCTATACAAAGTATCATGAGGTATAACCCAATAGAAATAATAAACGAATGCTTTTATCCATGATAATCGACAACAAAAATCCGGCATAAAAAAGAGAAATCCAACGTGGATTCATTTTATGTGCCGAAGCTACTCCTATTGGAGATGTAATGATTACAGACAAAGACAAGACCAGACATACTACTGGAATAATTAGTCCGCATGTTCCTGTTATCTTCAATGGCAACGTGGAAGTGCTGTTTATAATAGTCATTACAAAGGAAGATAACATGATGACTCCAATGGCTATTGCTCCTGCTTTGCGAATATCAATTTTAAAGAACCGATTAAGAAATGGAATCACTACGATTCCTCCTCCTAAACCTGAAGCCGAGGCCACAAAACCACTTACAACACCTATCATTAACAAAGCCCATGTAGGAATGTTTTCAACCGATTGATCCTCTCTAACAGCAGCACCTTTTATAGTTAAAATCAGCATGTAGGCCATCAACAGGATCAAGCAAATCAGAAAAACTTTCATAGAAAACAACGGAGTATTGACTACAAATTGCAACGAAACCCATGAAGAAATAATTGCCCCGATACCAATGATCAATACAGGTTTTAGAAAAAAATACCCTTTTTGATAATGCGCATAATTTGCAGCCAGAGAAGAAAAGAATATGGCCGCTAATGAATTGGCTATTGTAAACTGCGCCTGCCATTCAACAGGAATGTTCCAAAAATGTAAGGTATAAGGAATCACAAAAACATATATGATTCCTCCTCCAATACCGATTAGTCCAGAAAGATAACCTCCTGCAATTCCAGCTGTTAAAAGCAAAGCATAGACTTCAAAGGACATTATTTGCCAGACAGAATTTTCCTGTACTCAGCAGGGGCTTCCAATACTTTAAGAGCAGCCTTCAATTCATTGTCGTACTTGAACGAAGCTTCTATCAGCCCTTTTTGCAAATAATAACGTGAAATGATTTCTTCTTCGAGCATTCTCTTAATATCAGCTTTAAACGTAACCAAGTCGTTTTCTTTACTGTGTTTAATCTGTTGTTTAACTGCTTCGAGTTGAACCTTTATTGCATCGTAATACTTCTCTTCCTTGGATTCTTCTTCCAACTCAGCCAAGGTTTTTTCCACTTGCGTAGAATATTCGTAGTCTTTTGTCTCTACCCATTTTACGAAATCAGCATATTCCTGATCTGATAAAGTAAAATCACGTGCGAAAGGAATCGTCGTGTGCTGCAAATAATATAACGTACCGTAATCAAACAATAAGTTTTTATTGATCAAACCAATCGCTACAGGAGGTACAGTTTCTTTTTCTACTTCTACATCCGGTTTTATACCTCCACCGTCTCTTACAATACGTCCATTGGTTGTTTTAAAATCGTGTTGTAATGAATCATGAATTTTACCCACACTCCCATCTTCGTTTCTGTTGCTGTAATCAATTGCCTGAATGCATCTTCCACTGGGTGTATAATATTTAGCCGTTGTAATTTTTAACTGTGAGTTATAACTCAACGGACGAGTAGCCTGTACTAACCCTTTTCCAAAAGAACGTTGCCCTACGATAACTCCTCTGTCATAATCCTGGATTACTCCAGACACAATTTCAGAAGCAGAAGCACTCCGGCTATTGATCAATACAACAATTGGAATTTCTGTATCTTCCGGTACATCTGTACCAAAATACTCTTTGTTCCATTCCGCGATTTTCCCTTTTGTACTTACAATCAATTTGTCTTTAGAAACAAATAAATTGGAAATGCCAATGGCTTCACTTAATAACCCACCCGGATTACCTCTTAAATCTATCACAATAGATTTTGCACCTTTTTGCTTTAAATCATGCACTGCTTTCTGTACATCTTTCGTTGCATTGGCGGTAAACTCCGATAGCTTTATAATACCAGTCTCAGGACTCACCATACCGTTATAAGGGACATTGTCTATTTTAATTCTCTCCCTTTGAAGAGTCAGTTCAACAGGTGTTGAAGTCCCTACCTTGATGAGAGAAATTTTTACCGCTGTACCAGCTTGCCCTTTTAATAATTTACTTATGTCACCGGTATTCTTGCTCTTGATCGAGACGCCATCAATGCTCACTATTTCGTCTCCAATTGTCAACCCCGCCTTATGCGCAGGGAATCCTTCATAAGGCATTAGCACCAAACATTTTTCTTCCCGATTACCGATTACGCAACCGATACCACCATATTGACCCGTCATGTGTGTACGGTAATCTTCGATGTCATCTTCCGGAATATAATTGGTATAAGGATCCAACGATTCCAACATCGCCTCAATACCAGTATTCATCAATGTGGAAGGATTGACTTCATCTACATAATACGCATTGACTTCTTTGTATAAAGTAGCAAAGATGTCGAGGTTGCGAACAATCTCAAAGTATTTATCAGCAGGAGAAAAAGCTGTACTTACAACAACCAAAAGTGCAAGGACAAGGAGGTACCAACGTTTTTTCAAACTATTCATAGAGATGATTTTTCAGCGCGGTTAATGTCTTCAATATAACGGTTGAAAACTACATTTAATTTCTTTTCAATGTCTTTATAAGACATTTTTTCTTTACCGACATAAACAATACCAATGCTGTATCCTTTTGCATAAGTCAAAGCCTCTTTCCTATGATGCAAACGGTATGCTTCACGCACACAACGTTTCATGTAGTTACGGTCTACTGCTTTCTTGAAGGATTTCTTAGGAACGCCGGTAAGAAAAAGGGGATTGGTTTCTGGTTTCCCAGATTTATGATACCAACATTTAAAGGGGTAAATAAAAAAAGATGAACCCTTACTAAAGAGTTCATCTATCAATATCTTACTCTTCAGTTTTTCGCCTGAAGGGAAAATAAACAAGGGGTCGTATTCTTTTGGGATTTCCAAAAGGAACGCAAGGGTTATTTACTATGTTTCTCCGAAGAAACTGTTAATTTATGACGGCCTCTGGCTCTGCGAGCAGCTATAACTCTTCTACCGTTAGCGCTTTCCATTCTATGCATGAAACCGTGCTTGTTCTTTCTTTTTCTATTCGAAGGTTGGAATGTCCTTTTCATATTTGTATTGCTTTATTAATATTTGACCGACTCAATTGTCCAACTCTATTCACATAAAGTAGGGGTGCAAAACTAACTTAATTGCGTACATTTTCAAAACAATTTTGAAAAATTAATCAGTAAGCCCTTATTTGCCAAAGAAATTACTATTCTTATGATCGATTACACCATCTCTTGCGCCAATAGATCTTCCCAAATCGCTCAAATTTCCATTTTTACGCAAGTAACGGATCTAAATGATTCATTAGAATTTGGGCTACCGGCTTGGAGGCCTGGGAGATATGAATTGCAGACATACGCCCGGAATATTTTTGATGTCAAAGCTTTCGGTCCTGAAAACCAGCCCCTCCATACTTGTAAAACCGATCGTAACAGTTGGCAGATTTTAAATCCGGTAAAAGGACTCGTCACAATCACCTATCAATATTCCTGTGTTCAGCTGGACGCTGGTGGATCCTGGATAGACGATATATTGGTATACATTAATCCCATCAACTGCTTACTCTACCTAAAAGAACATGATCATCTGCCTTGTCAATTGACGCTTGATTTTCATGATACAATTGAACAAACTGCTTCCAATCTTGTATTCAAAAACAAAACCGCACAAGCAGAAAATTATTTTCGCTTAGCAGATAGTCCGTTTTTTATCTCCAAACAACAAGGTCATGAGCGTTATGAAATTAACGGTGTTACTTTTCATATATGGACACACGGTTTGATTGGATTTTCATTGACAAAAGATTTCGAAGCTTTCACCAAGGTGCAATTGAAAGCGATGGAACATTTCCCTGAAAAAGAATATCATTTCTTATTGCTTCTGTTCCCTTTCAGACACTACCATGGTGTAGAACATCATCAATCTACGGTGATTACATTCGGTCCTACACAAGAATTTGGCGATACTTCTTTGTATGAAGAACTAATCAGCATTTCTTCACACGAGCTTTATCACGCCTGGAACATCTGTAAAATACGTCCACGCGAAATGTACCCGTATCGCTTGCAGCAGGAAAATTATTTTCGAACAGGTTTCGTTGCAGAAGGTATTACGACTTATCTGGGTGAGTATTTTTTGCGACAAAGTGGTTTCTTTAGCGAAGAGCGTTTCCTTTTGGAAATAGAGCAATGGTTTAACAGACACCGCATGCATCGAGGATTTCAACGCGCTTCTCTTGCGGATTCTTCTTTTGATCTTTGGGTAGATGGATACATAGGAAGCTCCACTGACTATAAAGTTTCCATTTATGTTGCGGGAGCCTTGGCTGCCATCGCTCTTGATTTACACATTCGATTAGCCAATAAGGACAAATCTCTTTTTGATTTGATGCGAACACTCTATCAAGAAAAAGCATTGAGATTTGAAGGATATACTGAATCTTATCTACAAAATGAGATCCATACCCTCATAGGAGGAAAAGAAGAAAAACAATTTTGGAATAAGTGTATCACCGGTCATTCAGTAGATAGCTATGCAACGGAAGCACTCGAACAATTCGGCATTTCGGTTCGATCCGTTTCTTCCAATTATTGCCATGAACGTATATTAGGAATCAAACTCAAACCATCACATTCTAAACTTGAAGTTGCCAAATTACATGCTGGTTCTCCTTCTAGTCATTGTTTTATGGCAGAAGATCTTTTAGTAGCTGTAAATGACGTTCCGGTTCATACTCTGGAGGAACTACAGGCAGCACTCGAACTATCCTCACATCCTCAATTTTCTGTGTTGAGAAAAGGGAGAACAATCACTTTTTCCATCCCTATAAAAGACGGCCATGATTATTGGATTACAACAAGCGTACAAAAAAATAGCGATGCTTCTGATGAACAAAAGCTTCGCTATAATGATTGGATGAAAATGTTGTCTTAAAAGAATTCTTTCATTTTTTCAAAAAACCCTTTATCGTTTTTACCCGGATTAGGTTTGAAGTTTTCTGATCCTCGCATTTTCTCCATGAGATCTTTTTCTTCTTTGCTCAAAGTTTGCGGTGTCCAGACGTTTACATAAATCAATTGATCACCTTTACCGTATCCGTTGAGGTCTTTCACGCCTTTCCCTTTCAGGCGCAATATTTTACCGCTTTGAGTGCCCGGGTCTATTTTAATTTTCACCTTGCCATCTATGGTTGGAATTTCCAATGATGTTCCAAATACTGCATCTGTGAAGCTGATGTATAAATCATAAATGACATTCAAACCATCGCGTTTCAAAACATCATCTTCTTGCTCTTCGATCAGAATGATCAAATCTCCTGCTACACCGCCTCCTCGAGGATAGTTGCCTTTCCCGCTCATGGAGAGCTGCATGCCGTCGGCTACGCCGCCTGGCACTTTGATTGAGATTTGTTCTTCTTTTTCAGCGGTGCCACTTCCATGACAATGGTCACAACGTTCTGAAACCATTTGTCCATCGCCGTTACATGTAGTACATGTAGTAGCAGAAACCATTTGTCCCAGCATGGTGTTGACCACCTTCCGAATTTGTCCAGTACCGTTACAGGTAGTACATTTTTTCAAAGAAGTTCCATTCTTAGACCCATTGCCTCGGCAATGATCACAAGCTACCTGCCTTTTGACTTTTATTTTTTTCTCGACACCGTTCGCTACTTCTTCCAGTGTAAGTTTCAATTTGATGCGTAAGTTTGATCCTTTACGCTGGCCACGTCCCCCGCCGCCGCCAAAGCTTCCACCAAAGCCGCCGCCGAAGATATCTCCGAATTGCGAGAAGATATCTTCCATGTTCATGCTGCCCCCACCAAAGCCACCTTGGTTTCCTTGATGTCCAAACTGATCGTAACGTTGACGTTTTTCTGGACTGCTTAATATTTCGTATGCTTCCGCTGCTTCTTTAAATTTTTCTTCTGCAGACGGATCATCCGGATTCTTATCGGGATGGTATTTGATCGCCAATTTGCGATAGGCTTTCTTAACATCTTCTGCTGAGGCATTTTTAGACACACCCAGTATTTCGTAGTAATCTCTTTTTGCCATGACTTACGCTCCTATAACAACCTTTGCAAATCGAATCACCTTCTCACCTAAAAAGTACCCGGCTTCTACTTCGTCCACTACTTTACCTTTTTGTTGGGCATCAGTAACCGGAATTTGGGTAATGGCCTCGTGTAAGTCACTATCGAAGGGCTTTCCAATGCTTTCCATTTTCACCAACCCTTTTGATTGAAGTGTCTTCACTGTTTTATGGTAAATCAATTCAATTCCTTCCCTGATTGCTTTAGTAGAATCGTCGTTGCCAATAGCTTTCAATGCCCTTTCGAAATCATCTAAAATAGGCAAGACAGAGATCATGATATCCTCGCCTGCCGTTTTGACCAATTCCATTTTTTCTTTGGATGTTCTTCTTCTAAAATTTTCAAATTCAGAATATAAACGAATGTATTTATCCTTCATTTCAGCTAATTCAGCCTCTATTTTTTGGATAGGATCCAAAACCGTCTCCTGCGTTTCTTCTGCCGGCAATTCTTGATTCTCTATTGAATCATTGACTTCATTTTCATTGATCCCGTTCTCTGTCTTATTGTCTTGCATGGTATTTACTTTTGTCGCGTTCTTTATTCAATCAATTATTTTGCCATTCGCTTTTTTGCTGACATTTTGACTGGCTTTAACTGTTTATTGCTTTCCAGATCAAATCTTTTAAAGCCTGAATATTTTTACCTGTAACAGATGATATAAATAATAACGGAATGCCTTTGGGACATTCTTTTCTCATGGCCTCTTCCAATTCATCATCCAACATATCTGACTTTGAAACAGCCAGAATTCTTTTTTTATGGAGCAATTCAGGATTGTATTTTTGCAATTCTCCCAACAGGATTTCATAATCCTTTTTGATATCACTTGAATCTGCCGGAACCATGAACAACAAGATGGAATTGCGTTCGATGTGTCTGAGAAAACGAGTACCCAATCCTTTGCCATCTGCAGCACCTTCTATGATACCTGGAATATCTGCCATGATGAACGACTTGTAATCACGGTACTGCACTACGCCCAGATTGGGGACCAACGTCGTGAAAGGATAATCCGCTATCTCAGGTTTAGCCGCAGAGACAACAGAAAGCAAGGTTGACTTTCCAGCATTGGGAAATCCAACCAAACCCACGTCAGCCAGTACTTTCAATTCGAGAACAATCACACGCTCTTGTGCCGGTTGCCCAGGTTGTGCATATTGTGGAGCCTGATTGGTAGAAGTTTTGAAATTTTCATTTCCCAAACCACCCAGACCACCGGGAACAAGAATTTCCAACTGCCCGTCCTGTGTAATTTCCATCAACACTTCTCCTGTCTCTGCGTCGCGGGCAATAGTACCCAAAGGTACTTCCAGGATTTCATCTTCGCCGTCAGCGCCTGTTCTTCTCGCCGGTTGACCGTTTTGACCATCGGTACCTAAAACATGCTTACGGTATTTTAAGTGAAGTAAAGTCCACAGTTGCGTATTTCCTTTAAGCATGATGTGTCCACCATGCCCTCCGTTTCCACCATCCGGGCCTCCCATGGCACTGTGCTTGTCTCTGAGAAAATGCGAAGAGCCGGCTCCGCCAGCTCCCGATTTACAGTAAATCTTTACGTAATCTATAAAATTGGATGAAGCCATTTAATGTAGTGGTAAGTGATAAGTGGTAAGCAGTAAGTAAGAAGAAGCAAGCATTATCAGCTTACTGCTTATCACCTACAACGTACTACTAAATTATTTTGCCGCATCAATCACGTCGGTGATGGAAGTAAATATCTCATCGATATTACCAATTCCATTTACTTTGTGCAGCTTGCCTTGCTTTTCGTAATACGGCAATACGTGAACAGTTTTATTGAAATACTCGTCGATACGCTTCAACACTTTTGATTCTTCGTCATCGGCACGGTTCGATATTTTTTTTCTCTCTTCTATTCTTTTTTTCAGTTCTGCTTCATTGACATCCAATGCCACTACCGTAGAAATTTTAGAACCGGAGCCCGCTAACATTTTATCCAATGCCTCTGCTTGTCCAACCGTTCTGGGGAATCCGTCAAAGATAAAGCCTTTGGCACCCTTGTGCCCCTCCATAGCGGACTTCAACATATCTATCGTAACGCTATCAGGAACAAGCAATCCGTTTTCCGTATATTCTTTTACTTTTTTCCCAAGGTCTGTACCGTTTGCAATATTTTCTCTGAAAATATCTCCTGTGGAAAGGTGAGTTAAAGAATACTTCGCAATAACTTTTTCACTTTGAGTTCCTTTTCCGGCTCCCGGAGGGCCAAACAAAACAATGTTCAACATAGTTAGAAATAAAATTTATGAGGGGACAAAAATACGAAATCAAATGATATCGAACTACACTCAACACTGAGAAATGAGGGGCAAGGAACGATAAAAATAAAAATCCTTACCGGTTCCCCTTCATTCCTGGCTTTTTTAGAGTTTTTCCATAAAATACCGGTACAACGCAAGCATAGACTCAATGTCTGTTTTAAATACTTTTTCCCTTGGACTGTGCACCCCGGATTCAGGAGCACCTACAAAACACCAGTCAAACGGATAAGGTGACGACTGTAATTCGCGGGCATCACTGGAGCCAAAGCCCTCCACTTCCAATTGAAACGGAACAGCAGAATTTGTTGCAAGGCGGATCAGTTCATTGATATACACTTTGCGCGGTATCAAACGATCTCTCATGGAAATAGCCACACCTTTACCGTGTTCTACCCCTTCAGTTACCCAGGTGATGTCACAAATCAGTGCTTTGCTGACACCGCATTGTTCGTACACATATTTGGCAAGATAAGGCACAGCCCCACCGCTATGCTCTTCCCAAGCTGAAAAGACGATCAATCCATCCTTCAGTGTTTCCGCTAATTTCAATGCTACATACAAACCCAATCGATTGTCCATATAGCAACATTGAACCGATTCTTCATCTTCTATGAACTTAGGTTTGAACGTCAGCGAAGTGCCTCGTTCCACAGGTCTCCAAAAGTTAAGCTGGTATTCTTCTTCTTCGGTGAGATACACCTGTCCTTCCACGGGACCGTCCTTGTCCTGACCCACCAGCCAGTCGCCCTGTTCGATATGAGGTGAGCCGATCGGAACCAGCTTGTTATTGTAACGCACAGTAAAACCAATGGAATCCATGTGTACAAAAACAGCTGTGCGCGGATTGCCAAATTTCCAGATCATGCAGTCCTGAAAATTATCCTGAATGATTTCAGGTTTCACCGCCCATTGTCCGTTGTTTTCAGCGTGGTAGTCCAGTAAAAAAGATTTGACAATACCTTCTTCTCCTGAAGGAGCCTGCAAGGCACATAATTTTTGTAACAAATCCATATCGTAATTGTTAACTCTACGTTTAAGAAAGGACAATATCGCTATATTTGAATAGACTAGAAAATAAAAACATGAGATTGCTTTTTGCATTTGTCGTCTTGTTATCCATCCACTTCGCTGCACAGGCTCAGAAAAAAGAGCGTGTCATGTTGTTGACCAATGAGGCCATCCAGCTAGAGGCAACGGACGCGTTGAACGCGATGTACAATTTCAAGTTTGATGAAGCAGAGACGAAGTTCATGGAATTTCAGGAACGCTATCCTGATCATCCTATGCCTTATTTCTTAATGGCCTTAAGCAATTGGTGGAAGATGATGCCGGATCTGGAGAATGAAAAATTTACGGAGAGATATGTCGGTGATTTTTTCAAGTACACAGAAATCGCCATTGAAAAGGGTGAAAAAGCATTTAAAGAAGACGATGAAAACGAAGAGCTTGCTTTCATCTTAGCAGCAACCTACGGATTTAAAGGTCGCTACTACGCGGAGAGGCATGCCTTTGTAAAAGCCGCAGGTTCTGGCAATAAAGCATTACAATATTTATTTAAATTCAAAGGCAGATCTGACCTCAGTCCTGAATTTTTATTTGGAGACGCCCTCTTCAATTATTATGCAGAATGGTTAAAGCAAGAGTACGCATTGCTTCGACCAATTCTTGCCTTTTTTCCCAAAGGAGACAAAACCCTCGGTATCAAACAGCTCAAAGAAGTCGCATACAATGCCTTCTACACACGTACCGAAGCACAATATTTTTTGATGCGTATTTATTACAACGAAGAAAACAGAGAAGACCTGGCGTACCCTATGGCCGAATACCTGGGGACAACCTTTCCCAACAATCCATACTTTCAACGCATGCATGCACGGCTGTCTTTTTCACAAGGCAAATGGCTGGAGACAGAAAAAATTTCTTTGGATATTCTTTACAAGATCAACATCGGTATGCCAGGCTATGAAGCCATATCGGGTCGATATGCCAGTTTCTTTTTAGGTCACATCAATAAATATTATTACCACGACAAACAAAAAGCCAAGTTGTATTTTGAAAAGGCCATGGTATTTGCAGAACAGTCGGAAGCAACAGAAATGAATTATTATTTATTCGCGGCAGCCGAGTTGGCAAGGATTGCAAACGAAGAAAAAGATTACAGCAAAGCAAAAAGATATTACCAAATCATCATTGACAATTCAGACAACAATCATGAACTGCATAAGGAAGCAAAGGCCTATTTGAGTAGTAAGAAAAAAGAAGAGAAGAAAAAGAAAAGCTGGTGGTGGTAACCAACTTTTTGGCACTCTCTTATATCGGCATCACCTTGGAAGATTTGAATGTAGACAAAATCATCATGGATTGCATGTTTCCGATTTCATCTATATCAGCCAATGTATTTAGAATTAACTGTTGATACGAACTAATGTCTTTCGTTAAGATCTTCAACAAGAAATCTCCTGAACCTGTGATGTGATGGCACTCTATCACCTCCGGTATTTTATTGATCTTATCCACAAAAGACATGATCTGGTTTTTCTTATGTCCGGCAAGAGAGATCAAAACAAAAACACCCGTGCCAAAACCCAATTGTTTGACATCGATCTCCGCGTGATAACTTTTAATCAAACCAACATTCTCTAATTTCCTAACGCGTTCCAGTGTAGGAGCAGGAGACAATCCTATTTCTATTGCCAACTGAGAATTCGTAATCTTTGCATTCGCCTGCAAAATCTCCAGGATATGCTTATCGATCTGGTCCAGCTTAATGGATTGATTTATCATACGTGCTACTTGACTCCTTTGGTGATCCTGTAATAAATATACTCAAATATCGTGGGATAAAACCACAATTTTGAAAAGGTCGGCTGGAAGCTCTTTATTTCGCTGAACTTACCACTTAACAGGTATTGCTCTACAACGCCAGGGAGCTCTTTGATTGCCAAAGCAAATTGCAAGAGCGGATAGGTATAAAAATTATCTTTTGCAGAAGGTGTGGTACGCACGTGTTTTAAAATCTGCCCGGTATCTACCCCCGGATCAACCAGGTGAATAGTAGCTCCAAAATTATGCGGATCATTACAGGCCAGTGCCCAATATCCACCGTGAACGCCACGGTACATGGGTGTGATGCCTGCATGAATGTTTATGACAGGTACAGAAAATCGGTCTAATAAGGATTTTTTTAAGATGCGTGTTCCATTGATCAAAATAAAATCAGGCTTGAAATCAGTCAACCATTTTTCCCAATTGCCTTGATGCACATCTTCCAAGTCTATCAGGAGATCAGAAGGAATAGGGGCAAGA
>DATHPB010000370.1:0-3358 GCA_035484295.1 Cytophagaceae bacterium | reverse complement strand
TTTTCATAAAGACTATTCAACAGACGTATCGTCATCAAACATCATGGTCTTGATGGTCTTTTTCCAATACTTATATTTTTCTTCGTTCAGGTAAGGTTCGATTCTTTGCAACTCACCGTCTGCGTATGAATCCATGCTGTTGCTGATGCAAAGCAACATGTAGGTCTCAGATAGTTTTACAGATTCGGGATAAGCCAGGAGCTGTGCCAGGATAAGATCGTAATAGCCCATGAAATCACGCTCGCCTAAGAATAGCAAGGCCCTTGCGGCCAGGTCTTCTTCCAGAGGATCTGTAGATAAAGCTTTGATAAAATTCTTCGCTGCGGTAGCGGAGTCTTTTTGTACCAAAGCATTGATGCCTTGGTAATAGGCCTGTTTGGTGTTTTGCAGGCGATTGCTTTCCGATTGGAGTGCAGACCAGTCTTGCAGCAGTACCAGGAGTTTCAGGTACAATTCGTTTCCCCAATCGATTGTTGCCGCTGTGGTTTGAGTTGATTTTTCTATGTTATTCCAAAGAGGCAAAGCTTCGACGGCTTGTTTTTTAGCCAGCAGTTCTTCTATCAGGCTAAGGTAGGCTTGTGCTTTGATTTCCGGATTAGCAATAGAAGCTGCTACCTGTTGACGTTCTTGTACCGAGAGCTTGTTCGTATTCCAGCGTATGAATCGTAATTTAACCAGATCTGTTTGTGACAATGCAGATGCTACATCATGAAGAGAAGCGACAATGGTAACCAGTTTGGCTACTTCTTGCTGAGCCTTGTCTTGTGAAGTTAACCAAGAAGCGGTATAGAGCGATGCTTTCTCGTACTGTTGTGATTCCAGTAAACTTAATACGTAATACAGTTGAGCGGAAGCCTGCCTGTTATTGAAGGCTTTCAAATACCACATGGCCGCCAGGTCAAAACGATGTTTGCTTGCATACCAATGGGCAAGCAACATGGGATAGTATGCGTTGCCTGTATGTTGAATCTCTAGTTCGTGTATATTGATGAGCGCCGTACGGGCTTCTTCTTTTCCGTAATACTGATTTAAACTTTGCGCCACGATGAGGTCTTCGGTGTAATTGAAGTTGTCTTCGGGTTTCATCCAATACGCTAATCTGCTGGATACGCTGCTGTCTTTGGTATAAAGATGATTGATGGAATAGTTATAGGCATAAGTGAAAACCTGCGGTGTCAATAGACTGTCTGCGTAGTCATGAAATAAGGTAGACTCGACAGTTTTTTTCAATGCGGTATTGAGTGCAAATAAATTATTCTCAAAAGCAGGATCAGTGTATTTGCCGATGACTTGTTGCAGGGAATCTCCTTTTTGAAAATCGCCTGATTTAATGGCCATGTATAACAAATTGATAGAGGCTTCTTCAGGCACATGTGTATGTGCTTGTTGAAACAAATAGAAGGCGGAATCTGCAATGTTTAACTCAAAATAAGTGAGACCTAGGTTGTTTTGTAAAGGACCGGAAGAAGGAAATAATTTCAGGCCGTCTTTCAACATGAAGAAAGAGGGAAACAATTGCTTCTGGTGTTGGTAAACTCCACTTAATCCGACAATCGCGTAAGGACTAGGTTTTCTTTTCAAACAGGCGTTATAATGTTCATAAGCCTTCTCGTAATTTTCCTGCTGCTCGGCCATCGTGGCCATTGTATAATTTCCTTTTTGGTTGCACAAATCCCAAACGGTGCCTTCGTTGTAAAACTGATAAGCTAGTGTTGTGTCGCCGGTGTATGCATAGTAATCTCCGAGTTGATTGTAATGCGCGGCCACCGATTGGTCGTAAGAATAGTTGCGATTCAGTCCCAACAATCCTACAACACCTAAAATGCCCAGACCTTGAGCAATAAAAAGCGGAGTATAACGTGGTTGGTATAAATACATATAGATCCTAATGTTCTTCACCATCGGTGCGGCGAAGTTGATCCACACGTATAAAAGAAAAGCAAGCGATAAACACAGTTGAGAATAAATGATGAAATATTCCAAGCTGTTGTACAGCGTGTCGTTTGCTGTGAAATATCCGTAAGCCAGTGTGGCTGTACTGACAATGAATAAAGCAAGGTAGAGAAAAGCACCATAGGGTTTGAAAGGAAGGCTGTCGGAAAACAAGACACCTCTTTTTTTATAACCGTAGATTCCTGTGATACCTGCTGTTAAGAAAAGTAGCAAAGGATGAATAAGTATAATGTCAGTTTCGTCGATAAATTTATTCCGTCCCCATAGCAATAAGGCATTGCCAATGTATAAAAGGGAAATGATACTGAAGTGGAGCAAACTCTTTTTACCATCTTGTTGAGAAGAAAGTGAAGTAATGTATAAAAAGGAACGAATGTTTTCAAATCCAATCAAGAATAGGAAAAACAAAGTGGCTGCAAAAGGAAACAACAAAGAAGACTGTGCCAGCTGATAAAAAGGTAATTTTGTCTGGGCAAAAAGACCAACGCCTATTGCTGTAAGTATAGTGATGGCGGTAAAGAGTTGAAAACGTTTAAAGAGATTGATGTTCTTCGAATAGCCGTGAAGCCAGTATGCCGTACCTGCATATACGACAATCAGTAAAACTGATAAACCTCTGTGCTGCCAACCCAGGAAAGAAAGCAATTCTGTGTTGAGACTGATGATGAATATGATAATGGACGTAATGCCGATTAAAAAATAAACCAGGTCGAGAAAAGTAAAAACGGTAAGGAGTACAAGTATTGCCAGCACTATAATGCCCAGATAGGCATAACCGGCAACAGGATACAAAGAGATATTTCCATTATCTATCCAGCTGCGCGTGATGTAGGAGTTGGTCTCTAAATTGAAATTGAAGAAATCGATGGTTTGTGTATCAGTGATGACACTTGTGGTCTCGATCTCTACGTCTTTGATCCAGCCGATGGTGAACGTATCTCCAAAGAAATAGGCAATGCCTGCTGCTAACATGCAGAGCGCAAGCAATGACAAGAGTGCCAAATAAAATGCCCGGAAAGATTTCTCCCAGGCGTTCCAGAAAAATAAGTTTTCCATAACAGTAAGTATAGCTTGTCCTTATCCTAAGAACTTCGGTACCCTGAAATAATCAGAATCTTTTTTAGGTGCATTGTATAATGCCTCTTCGTGACTGATGGTTTGTCTGGCTTCGTCTTCTCTCAACACGTTTATCTCTTCACTCATGTGAATCAGCGGTGCCACGTTGTCCGTATTCAACTCATTGAGTTTATCCATCCAGGATAGAATTTTATTGAAGTCGTTACCCACAGCTGTTGCTTCAGCTTCACTGAATTCCAGTCTTGCCAGATGGGCGATTTTGCGAATGGTTTCTTGATCTATCTTGCTCATGCTAATTGCGGATTAAATTGTTTCAATTCATTATTGA
>DATHPB010000369.1:0-2250 GCA_035484295.1 Cytophagaceae bacterium | reverse complement strand
TGCGGGTGGAAATTTGGTGAAATATAAAAACGGAGTTTTTTCTAACATGACATCTGCCAATACGTACTCGATTGTGAAAGTATTTTTCTTTGATGAAACAGAAGGCTGGACCATTTCAAATGCAGATGTGCAGCATTATGTCAGCAACGGCTGGACTACTGTTTCAAGTGATCAGGTGTTAGTAAAGGATTTTGTTTTTACAGATAAAAACAACGGATTGTTGATCGGACCGCCTTATTTCGGAGGCGGAGCTGGCGGTGTTATTTCCCAATATTCAGGAGGAACATTTGCACGTGTCCCTAATTTTGATTTTACCCAAAACTTCATCGGCATTAAAATGTTTTCTGCTACACAGGGTATCATTGTAGGGGAAGCAGGATTGGTGTTGAGAATAGGAGAAAAGGCTGTAGTAACGTCCATTGAATCCAATATCTTTACGAGAGGTGTTGCCAACATGACATATAGCGTTGTCCCCAACCCTGCTTCCCAGTCCATAAACATTTACAAAGAAGGAACGACCATGACAAACGAGCATGTCATGGTCAATACCATAGACGGTGTGGTTGTAATGGATCAAGTGACTTCAGATGGGCATCTGGACATATCTTCATTGAATAAAGGGATGTATTTTATAAGGCTATTGTCTGACCATACAACCTTGAAATTTATTAAAGAATAAGATTAAAATATTCCCATTAAATCAGTAATAAATAAGAGAACGTACCCCGAGAAAGGCTCGTTCTCCTTTAAAAAAAACGGAAAAATACGAGACAGTAAATGCATTTTGTTTTTATTCTATAAGTCAGACGCAGCAAGAAGAAAACGTGAATAAAAAAAGCGTTTTGATGACATCAAGTAGTTGAAAAATGAATAAATAAGATTGATTGTTATGCGTAATGCACTCGATTCGTCATCGAATGTTTTTTTAATAGCATACAGCGAACGTTGCCGAGAACAAGTGATTTGTTCGTTTTTTTACAAGGGCATGCTAAAATGAGCTGATTATGAGCTATATTTAAACATGTAAAGGATGACATGAACTTCAGAAAAAAAATGCTGGCTTATGTGAATGGACAAAGACGAGACATTCATAGTTTATTTAAACGTCATTTTTTCGGCAAAACATCGGAAGACACTGCGGATAAGATCAGCGAACAGCGTCTCATAACGATCGTCAATAAAACACCTGTTTTAATATGGATCTCAGGTACTGACAAGTTATGTCATTTTTTTAATCAAGGCTGGCTTGATTTTACAGGCCGTGCGATAGAACAGGAAGTGGGTAGCGGTTGGATAGAAAGCCTTCATCCCGATGATCGTAATCGATGCCTGGATGTTTACCATACCTCTTTTGATGCAAGGAAAGATTTTTACATAGAATACCGATTGAAGAGATTTGATGGTGAATACCGGTGGATTTCTGATAAAGGTGTACCTAATTACAGTGCCACCGGTGAGTTTGAAGGTTACTCAGGTGCATGTATGGACATACACGACCGCATTGAATTTGAAGAAAAACTAAAGGAAAGCGAAGCCAGACTGAGAATTGCAGCGTTGTCCAGTGAACTTGGTACCTGGGATTATAATCCCCTTACACAAGAAATGAGTTGGGACAGTGCTTGTAAAGAACTGTTCGGTTCTGCTCCGGATACTCCTGTTACGCTGGACTTATTTTGGTCACGTATGCATCCGGATGACCAACCGATGGCTCTAGAAAGTATGCTGCGTGCCTTGAATCCTGATACAGCAGAAAATTACGAATCTGAATACCGCATTGTAGGATTACCTAATGATAAGCTGCGTTGGATAAGGGCCAAGGGGAGAGCGTTCTTTGATCAAAAAGGAAATCCGGTAAATTTTGCCGGCACGGTACTGGACATCACGGAGGAAAAAATTGCATTGGAATCATTGCAGAAAAGCGAAAGGACGTTCAGGATGCTCGCGGATGCAGTACCTCAGCTCATCTGGACAGGGGAAGCCAATGGAAATTTAAATTATTTCAGCCAGGCATTTTTTGATTTTTCCGGTATGCAACCGGATGAAGTCATGCAAAAAGGATGGATGGTACTTGTACATCCCGATGAAATGGAAGAAAGCAAAAGTAAATGGATGGAAGCCATAGCGACAGGTGATACATTCATTTCCGAGCACCGATTTAGAAGATACGACGGTGCATACCGCTGGCAATTGAGCAGAGCGGTGGCCCAACGCGACGAACAAAACAATATACTGATGTGGGTTGGCACCAGC
>DATHPB010000368.1:0-4056 GCA_035484295.1 Cytophagaceae bacterium | reverse complement strand
GCAATGTTCTTTGATAAGAATTATAGATTTCTGTTACCTTAGCATCTAGGTCCTGTTTCTTAAGTGTCCGTCGTTGTTCAACATCACAACATAGTACAATCACCTTCCATCCCAAGTCTGCCAGGTTTTTTGCAAACTGGTAAGGACGCTGTGCCCCTATCGATGAGCCCAAGCGGTTGTGAGGATAACATTCGTACGCAAAGATAAGTACCGTACCTTTATGTTTCATGATCGGCTCATTCACTTTCAGAAGGAATAAGTTTTTCAAACTTCATCAATTCTATTAACACTTCTTTCACTTGCTGTGTAGGTTCCCAATTCAATGTATTTTTCAATTTGGTAATATCAGCCAGTTGTTTTTCCTTATCTGCAGGACGAAACCTCTCTGAATCTATTCTTACTTCTATTTTTTCTTTTAAAATAGAAGATATCAGATCAATGAGTTCTTTTACAGATGCACCTTTTCCTGTGGCTACATTATATATTTCATGAGCCGCATTGGAACGTTCACTAAGGTGAATGAGTGCGTAAGCTGTATCTCTGGTAGAAATGTAATCTCTTATGGGTGTAATATTACCCAATTGTAATATCCTGTTACCATTACGTAACTGTTGCATGATTTCCGGAACAATATGCGCATTGGTTTCACGTAAACCGATGTTATTAAATAAGCGACAAATGGTAAGGTTCATTGTTCTTGCCTTCCAGCGACACAGTTCTTCCGCAAACCATTTACTCCAACCATATATATCAACGGGAGAAATGGTGGCGTCCTCCTTTAACAACTCAGATGAGTCGTGGTACACCGCACCAGTAGAAGCAAAAATAAAATGCTTGCACTTATTTTTGACAGCCGTATTCAACATCGCTAACGTTCCTTCTACGTTGATGCGCATCGTACGTTCAGGTTGGGCATTGCATTCCGGGATATAATGGATAGCAGCAAGGTGAAAAATACGTTCAGGTTTTAACCTTGTTACGAGTTCATCTATCGCCTTGGCATCCGTAATGTCCAGTTTATAGAGTGGAATATCTTTTATGTCGTCCAATTGCGGAGCTACTCTATTTTCATTGTCAATAACGACAACCTCCCTACCACTCGCTTTAAGCTGTCGGACCAATTCATTTCCAATAAACCCCAATCCACCTGTTACTATATCCATGTCAATTGATTAATGCCTCATTATACAGCAACCTCAGTTTTTTATTGCATTCTTCCAGTGCAAATTTTTCTTTCATGTATTCATTTGCACGTACACCCATTTCTGTACGGTGTACAGGGTCTAACATCTTACGCATGGCCAATGCCAATGCCGCCTGGTCAAATTCAGGTACCAATATTCCTGTATGATTTTGCAAGATGGCTTCAGGAATTCCTGCATGAAATGTACTGATGACAGGCATGCCTGTAGCACATGCTTCTAAAATTGAAATCGGCAGTCCTTCTTTGGTACCTGCTGCATCCGTTCTGCAATTGATAATAAAAACATCTGCTTGGTTTCTAATCTTTCTCAATTCTTCATCTGAAAGACGACCTAATAATTTCACTTTTCCTGTTGCATTACACGTTCTGATCATTTTCTCCACTTGAGATTTTTCTTCTCCATCACCAGCAATCCATAACTCTGCCTGCTCTGTCGTTTCAAATGCCTGAGAAAAAGCTTTCACAAGATCTGAGACACCTTTTTTAGCCGTCAATCTTCCTGCATGTAGAAATACCAGAGGTGCTTTCTCTGCACTTCGCTTTATAAAAGGAAAATCATCCAGTGGCACCCCAAGATAGGAGACTCTTATTTTTTCCTTGGGACAACCAATCTCTAATAGTCGTTCTGCCATTTCCTCTGAGATGGCAATAGCATAGGTAATCTGATGAAATAATTCGTTGAGTTTTTTCTTATAGGCAGGCCAGCGAAATACAGCCGATGAAATATCAAACCCGTGAAATGTCACAACCAATGGGATATTCAAGCGTTCGCAAACCGGAGCAATCATTACTCCATTGGTTCCAAAATGCGCATGGACCAAGTTGATCTGTTGTTCTTCCAGTTCTTGGGTAAAAGCAGCAACTGACTTTTTACTTAAACGAGGAGAAAGGTATTTGAATAAAAACCAGAAACGACCTTTGATGTATTCCTTTATTTTAACATGAGAATCAATCGTCACACAACGAGGGAAAGGGAATGTAATCTCTTCCGTTCTCAAGTGGCATAAAACGGTTTTAACATTGGTAACCGGATCAGAGACCTGACGGTAAATCCATACATGTGTATACAACAAAAAGTCATCTACATACAAGGCTACATTAGGGACGGATTTCTCTGTTAGACTCATTATCCTTTCGTGACAAGCACGTTGTTTCTTTTATTTATTTCTTATTGTTATGGTTACTGCTTTCCTCGTAAATCCTGTACAGGATTTCATTGCACTGAGACAGGTTGAATTTTTCTTCCATTCTTTGTCTTCCCTGTTTCCCCAAGAGCAGACGAGTCTCCTGATCCATCATCCGTACCATGGCTTTTGATAAGGCAGTGTTATCATACTCATCTACCAATAATCCGGTGTGTTCGTGTGTTACTCCTTCCGGGATACCAGCATGTTTAGTGGTAATGATTGGCAAGCCGGTGCAAGAAGCCTCCAATAATGCTATAGGTAGCCCCTCCATATCACCGGATGCAGGAGTTCTACAATTTAACAAAAACACATCGCAATCTCTTCTCCATTGTTGAAGCTCTTCATTACTGAGTTTACCCAGAAATCTAATTTTATTCTTAATAGATGACTTTGCTATGGCATGAAGAACCATTGGCTTTTCTTCTCCATCTCCAGCAATGATCAACTCTACTTCATCTTCTTTTTTAAATGCGGCAGAAAATGCCCTGATAAGATCGGGAACTCCTTTGGTAGCAGAAAATCTTCCTGCATGAAGAAAACGTACCGTACCTTTACGAGACGTTCTATCTATATATTGAAATTCCTGCAGTGGAATTCCTAAATACGAAACTTTTATTTTCTCTTCTGCGCAACCCAACGCCATCAAACGCCCCTTCATTTCATGAGATATAGCTATTCCCGTTTGCATCTTGTCAAATAACCTGAGCAATGCACAATGGTATGAGGGATCTCTTTCTATCGCCGCTGTAATGTCGAATCCATGGAAGGTTACGACCAAAGGGATTCGTAACTGTTCACAGACCTCCATTAATTCTACGGCCATGATGCCAAAATGTACGTGCAATAAATGAATGTTATTTTCTTTTAGCGCATGGAAATACCTTAATCGTTTTTTCCTTGAAACATAATAGGGTAAAAATTTCAAGAATGGTTTTAGCTTGTATTCTATTTTTCGCAAGAACAAGCTACGATCAGGAATGACCGCGATGTGTTCGAAGGGAAAAGTATCCAGGTTTTCTTTTTGATTGCAAATCACCAAAGCAATGCCAATCCCGGAACTCCTCATTTGACGGTATATCCACGATTGGGTATAAGGGAGAAAAATCTGCGTTCCTATTGCAATGTTCATGTAGTGAATATAGGGTATTTTACAATTGGGAGTTAGGGGTGACAGTTTTTAACCACAAAGAAAAGCAAAGGATTCTCCAAGGATCAAAATTAAACCCCTTCGTTCCACTTTGCATTTCCTTCAGGTAATTCAACGCTTCTGCCTCGTCTATAAAGTCATGGCTCGCATTTCCTGCTTGCTCTATCATCTGTTCAAACCAGGCTTTGCCTTCTTCTTTCAACCAACGTTCTTCCGCAGAAACAAAGCCCATTTTGTCACGTCGTTGTATGATTTTATCCGGTACAATGTTTTTGAATGCCTGCCGTAAAATATACTTGCGTTCTCCGACCCGATACACCAGATCTTCAGGTAGTCCAAGGGTAAATTCAATCAGCCGATGATCCATGAAAGGGACACGCGACTCGATAGAAAAAGCCATAGAATTGCGATCTTCGTAACGCAAGAGAGAAGGCAAGGGATCTTTCGTCACCTGTTTTTTCAAACTCTCGTTCAAACTATTCTGATTGTTCTGCCGATCTTTCAATTCATGTTTCTTA
>DATHPB010000367.1:0-6559 GCA_035484295.1 Cytophagaceae bacterium | reverse complement strand
TTTTCATACAGGTGTCGTTTCTAGCATTACCATTGAACCTTGCAACGAAGAAGACATTGCCAATACGGTAGCTGTAATGGGCGGCGAAGATTGGGACTTCTGGATGGATGCGTTGAAAGGTGCTAATCTATTGGCTCCAGGCGCAACAACTGTTGCCTATTCATACATTGGACCCGCTTTGACAGAAGCAGTATACCGCAAAGGTACAATTGGCCGTGCAAAAGATCACCTGGAAGCAACAGCTGCAACCATTACCGGTAAATTGAAAGACATCGGAGGCAAAGCATACGTGTCGGTCAACAAGGCATTGGTTACACAAGCCAGTTCAGCGATACCGGTGATTCCTCTCTACATTTCTTTGTTGTACAAAGTGATGAAAGCGGAAGGCATTCACGAAGGTTGCATCGAACAAATCCAACGATTGTTCCAGGCCCGCCTATACACTGGCAATACAGTACCTACAGATGAGCAAGGAAGAATACGTATTGACGATTGGGAAATGCGTGAAGATGTACAGCATAAAGTGGCGGAATTGTGGAAGCAGGCGGACACCGATACATTACCGCAAATAGGAGACCTCAACGGTTATAAAACAGATTTCCTAAACCTCTTTGGGTTCAGCGTAGGACATGTAGACTATTTAGCAGACGTAAACGAGAACGTAGCCATAGAAGGATTGGTGTAAGCTGAAAAGAAATAGCATACCTCCGCAGGATTATAAATCTGCGGAGGTATATTTATAATAAACCCGGATACTTTGATGAAAGAAGTAGTCAGCAAATTAAAATTCAAGAAAGAAGGTATTGTACTTCACGCACCTGCTGCGCTTGAAAAGGAATTTTTGCAACTCGGTTTTACCAATCAACTGGATTCCAAAACCAAAAGTGACAACACCCTAGTGTTTGTGAACAATGAAAAAGAATTGGTTGCTTTTCTGAGCAAACAACTCAAGTACATAGAACCAGACAGTGTGCTGTGGATCGCTTATCCGAAAGGGACTTCAGGCATTAAAACAGACATTCATAGAGATACAATACGTACAAAGGTAGAAGAATTTGACATCACTACCGTGTCTGCCATATCCATCAACGAGACGTGGAGTGCCCTACGCATGAGACCAACAGATAAAGTAGGTAAAAAATAACAGGTGGCAAACGCCTATCCACATGGAGCAAATAGAACCTGGCAAGTGCGTATACATCATAAAGACCGGTAAGAATCTGCACAAAATCGGCCAGACACAGGATTTACAAAAAAGACTGGCTGCTTACCATACACACTTACCCGTGGTCTTCCGCGTCGTTCGTCAATACCCTGCTGAAAATATTTCCGAACTTGAAGAAAGTCTTCACATCGTATTTCAACACAAACGTGTCAAAGGTGAATGGTTTGAATTGAGTCCTGACGAGCTCATTATCTGCGATAACATTGCGCGCAATTACGCTCTGGGCAAATTGCAAAAGCAATCTAAAAAATACCCTGAAATAGAATACAGCAAAAACGTATTGCTTCAGGTGATGGAAGCCAATGAAAAATACTTGCAAGACTATTCCAAGATTGCAGAAGACATAAAGCTGGGATTGACGACACAAGAGATTTGGGAACATTATGAAGGCAGTGTCAATAAAACAATCATAGAGACAGTGCGTAGATTGCTCAAATACCAGACACCTAATTCAGAATTCTTAAGCAAGTGGCTACATATAGCCAACGACCTGGAAATGGAATTGACAGAAAATGAAATCATAGAAAAACATCAAGGAAGCGTCAGTCGTGCAACCATACAAATGATCAAACGGATATTACGCAATCAGTTATATTAAACACCTTTATTTTTATGAAAAAAACACCTGCATACCTTATCATTAGCTCTTTGATTGTTCTTGCTTTTTCATCGATTGAAAGTGTCGCACAATCCCCTACAACCCTATTGATGGATGAACCCAACGATGGTGTCATCAAAAAGAAAACCCGTTTTGTCGGTACCTTTTTTAACTTTGGAAATACCTTTAATACAGAATCCACCGTTAACGGTGTAAAGTCTGGAACCAGCGCTGTCACGTACGGCGGTAACATTACAGCAGGAAGCATGCTCAGCAATCATTGGGCTGCCATTGCCAATGTGGGGATCTCCAATGTCACCACCATTACCTACGATTACAAAACAAATGCAGCAGGAGATGTTTTTGACCTCAACTCGCAAAAAATAAATTATACCTTTACAGGTTCCATGCGTTATTACAAATTAGTGAGTGAAGGAAATTATTTCTTCCTGCAATTTTCAGGGCAATACTTGTTTGGAAGTGACAATCGTGTTTCAACCAACAATACAAAAGGGACACAGACAAACAACAACTACAACGACATAGGTGGCGGAATTTCGATCAATCCAGGTTTCACCGCTTTTATCTCTAAACATTTAGCGGCAGAAATCAGCATTGGTGTATTGGGTTATTCTTTCTTGAATGGCAAAGATGCTTATGGCAATACCAGTACAACCGGTGGTTTCCAGTTTCTCTTCTATCAAAATTCAGTCAACCTGGGTTTTGTTTATTATTTTGAAAAGAAATAAAAGTACCTCGCTGATTGTTTGAAAAACTTGATGCTATTAACTGCTTCCGTACCATGCCTATTACAAATCCTGATCACCTCATCACACGCACCGTCATTTTAAATGCCAAACCTGATGAAGTATGGGATGCATTGACCAATCCTGAAAAAATAAAATACTATTTTTTCAATTATACGGCGACCTCTGAATGGGAAAAGGGTAGTCCCATCCGTTGGACAGGAAAAAGAAAAGGTGTCGATGTCATGGAAAAAGGTTCTATCATTAGCTTGGATAGAAATGTACAATTCAAATTTTCTTTGTTCGATACCAGCAGCAACCTGGACGATACTCCGGACAATTATCTTTATGTTACCTTTGACATTTTAAAGAAATACGATAAAACAGAATTGTCCCTTACCATTGAAAATTTCAATGAAGACTCCAGACGATGTGCTCACATTGCAAAAGGCTGGGATAATACTGTGTTGCCTGGTTTACGAAAAATGTTTAATTTATACTAACATCTCCATTAGCCCCCATGACCAAAGAAATTACGCGACTGATTGAAATGCTAAAGCAGATCAAATCGTATACAGGTAAAGACGCTGATACATCCTGGTCGAGCTACGACGATCCTCAAGAGTTGCGCGACGAACTCGATGAATACGTGACAAAACTAACTGACGGAAACGAAGAAGTCATCGATACACTCGACATTCTCTTTGCACCAACCAGTACTTTTCAGGAACTAAGCATTGCCAACAATTGGAGTGACGAGTACCTTGCCATGGCAGAGGAATTTGATAAGATTTACGAAAGACTAAAAAAGAAAAAGAACTGACCGTTCTACTATAACCATTCATAAACTCGCTGTTCATGGCAACTGTAGACGTTCTTCTTTCTGAACTGGATCATAATACCAATCAACTGACCGAAATCCTGCTGGACTTTGATACGACTTCTTTTACGAAAAGACCCGATGAAAACAGTTGGTCGGCTGCCGAAGTAGCAGAACATATCTATGTGCTGGATAAGGTAATTCATGGTATCCTTTCAGGAGAAACCGCGTCCAGTGACAGACCTTCAGATGAAAAAGTAGTGCTGATCAAATCCGTGATGAGCAATCGTTCGAGAACACTGGTAGCACCGGATCCCATTGTCCCTTTGGGTAAAGTAAAAGAGCAACAACTCATCATTCCTAAAATCATTCGCAGCAGAAAGGAGCTTTACACATTGATCCAATCTGCAGAGCTGTCACTACTTTGCAAGAGTTTTGAACATAAAGGATTTGGGCCAATGACACGTCTGGAATGGGTGGTCTTTCTCATTGCTCATACGCAAAGACATTTCGGACAATTCGCTTCTCTCTCTGAGCATTTCAATAACCTTCGTTAACAATACCACCATGGGTAACATGAGCAATAACGACATCTTTAAAAAACTACGCGTCGCGCTTCATCTTAGAAACGATGAGATCATTGATATCCTGAAGCTGGTAAACTTCAACGTCAGCAAAGCTGAACTGGGTGATATCTTTCGTAACGAAGACCATCCCAACTTCAAAAAATGCGGCGATCAAATCCTTCGTAATTTCTTAAATGGGTTGATCATTCACATGAGAGGGCCGAAAGAAGAACACGAGAAAAGGGAAAACGAAAAACAGACTCCCCATAAAAAAAGAGAGTGAAATATTTCACTCTCTTTTTTTACCACGTTGCGAAAATTAATTTCTAAGGTCTATTTATCTTTGATCAACTTATAAGCAATTTGCACAGTGCCAAAATAAGGAATGATTGTGTAAGAGCCTGAATCTACAATGTCCGACAAGGTAACACCATAACGAAAGTCCACAAAGAAACGGTTCATGACGTCCACTCCCAATCCTGCTTGCCAGTTGAAAGCATTCGGTTTGAAACTCATCACACTATCGTCGATCTTATTCCCATTGACAACAAAACTATTGTCGAGGTTATGATTCATACCAGGTCCGGTATGCAGACGGATGCCAATGTCATCATGAAACAATTTGAACAACTGCAAACCTAACATTAGGTTTACATCTACGGTTTGATAACGCAATTGTTGTTTCAGGTCTTGATTGGAACTCGCATTGTGAACCAGGAAGTCAACACCCTTCCGTGCATAAAACACTTCCGGTTGAATATACAGTTTAAGAATTTTCACCCGCGCAAACCCGCCCAGCGAGTACGAAGGAATAGGAGTAACCGCAATGTCATTGTCATCGATCTGAGCCCATAAAACATTTGCACTAATGGCAGGACCAAAAGTAATTACTTGCGCTTGAGTCAATGATGTGACAACAAACAAACAGCCGAATAGAAATGCAGTTATTTTTTTCATGGCATAGAACATCTTGGAACTAAAGATACTAAAATATAATTTATGGAATGAAGAACCATATTAAGCTTGTAGAAAATCCCATGCCTTTCTTTACAATTTCTTAATAACGGTGACCTCAATAAAAAATAGTAATGAAAACCTCCTCCTATTTTATATCTTTAACCCGGACAACAAAACCCATTCTTCAACCATGAAAAAATCAATCCTATTACTTTTCATCTTGAGTTTGACCATGTCTCTTTCCTATGGTCAAACGTTTACGCTAAAGAGTACAGACGTAGGCGGACAAGCAACAAGCAACCAAGTATTCAATGGCTTCGGTTGTACAGGAGGAAACATTTCTCCTCAATTGAGTTGGGAAAATGCTCCCGAAGGCACGAAAAGTTTTGCCGTCAACATGTATGATCCTGATGCACCCACTGGCAGCGGTTTCTGGCACTGGGTTGTGTTTGACATTCCTGCTACTGCAAAAGAGTTGAAATCAAACGCTGGAAATCCTGAGAAGAATTTATTACCGGCGGGCGCTATTCAAAGCATGACTGATTTCGGTAAAGTTGGTTACGGCGGACCATGTCCTCCGGAAGGTCACGGTTCACACCAATACATCGTGACTGTGTATGCATTAAAAACTGACAAGCTGGGTTTAGACAAGAACACCAATCCTGCGATGGTCGGGTTCTACCTGAACTCAAATACCATTCAAAAAGCTTCTCTTGTTTTTTACTATAAGAGATAAAAGAATAAATTGCATGTACTTATCGCATGAAACTTATCATGCGATAAGTCTATCTTAAAACACGATGAAAGAAATTACAAAAAAATATACCAACGGTGAGGTAACGATCGTATGGAAACCAGAGACCTGCATTCATTCGCGCATCTGCTGGAACCAAATTGGCGGTTTACCAAGTGTTTTCAAACCTATGGAACGGCCTTGGATCACCATGGAAGGTGCATCTACAGAACGCATCATCGAACAAATACAAAAATGTCCGAGTGGCGCTTTGAGCTTTTATTTAAACAGCGACACCGATCAATCCTGATTTTATTCTTTCACGAGACATAAAGGTCATCACTACAGTCTTAAAGAAGACTGTCTCTTTCTTTCCAATCAATTCTGTTTCGACGAGAAGACCTTCCCCCTCTGCTCGCTATTTTTTTTCTGGTTTCTTCATCCATGGCTGCAAATCCTCGTAAAGGGTATCTTCTCTTTTCTCCTTCCAAAGTAATTTCTTTGTTTGACCGTCGCGAAGCTATACCTCCCTTCTTGGCAATCTCTCTTCTTTTTTCAGCATCAATAGCTGCAAACCCGCGAGTAGTAGTTGATTTTTTTTGTGTATTGTTCATGTTCCTCATTTTTCAATCCACGACGAACACAACAAAGCACGTGCCATTCGGACGATTCCATTTTTAGAGAAAGAGAGGGAAATACTCGTGCATTTGTTTCTACAAAAAACCAGTTAATGGTATTCGATTTTCTCATTAATGGAAACCGAACAAATCGATTCCTGCACTGAAAAAAAAACTCCTGCTAGACAGCAGGAGTTTTAACAATGATAAATAAATAAAAATAAACGATCTATTGTTTCACAATCTTAAGGAAACCTCCTTCACTCGATCTCACAATATATATTCCATTGCTGTAAG
>DATHPB010000366.1:0-8655 GCA_035484295.1 Cytophagaceae bacterium | reverse complement strand
TTCCTGCCCGAAGTATCTCTATAGGGTTGGACGATGCCGTCGTATCGTATGAAACGATTGTTGCATTAATGTCTTTAATCAACATGGTACCAGCACTGGTCCCATCGCTGCGCCATATTTCATTTCCATGCAAACCGTCATTTGCTGCAAAAACGATATAAGTACCCATCGACCGGATATGCGTCGGAGTACTTCCTATTCCCGCGGAATCATTAATGTTTGCTACCATGACCGTTCCGCTTTCGGTTCCGTCGCTTTTCCAAAGTTCTCTGCCATTCGTTCCATCGTCTGCAGAAAAATAGAGTACATTGGCAATGTTGACAAGTTCATTCGGATTACTGCTGTTGATCCCCGGATTGATGTCCTTAACGAGTTGTGTACCTGTCGTGGTTCCGTCCGTTCTCCATAACTCTACACCCACTGCTCCGTCATCGGCCATGAAATAACCGATACCATTCACTACGACTGCCGGAGTAATGGGTGAACATCCTGCTGATCCTCCATTGATGTCCTTCACCATGGCAGGTTGGGCTACAAGCAGCGCTCCATTGAAAATAAAGAGGGTCAACAATCCCCCAATTGTTGTAAATTTTTTCATCGTATAGTTTAGCTAGTTATTCTAAAATACAATTTTTTTACGGTTAAACACCTAGTAGGCTGGATATCTTTTTCATAAATCCAGATTATCTGTCTGAAAGCTCAGTCTTAATAGCTTCGTGGAACAGGGAATAAATAGTGGCATAGAAAAGAATAATGCAAGTATATGAAGGGAACTAGTGGTTTTTCAGCTAAAAAATGAATGTCCGTTTTTTAGCCACAGACAGAGTAAATCATCGCCATTCTGGTAGGAGAGTAAAATCGTGATTTATAAATCGCAAGTATTACTACAGGTACAATTTATCTTTCTCATTAAAACATCAAAAAGTCTGAAAGCCATGCCAATAAAGCCCCTAACAAAGAGAAAGCCAAACGGTTTAAACGAATCTTGTGATCAGGACTGTTCTCAAAGAAAATAGTTGTAGAGATGTATAAAAAGTTTCCGGCAACAATGGCGAATAAAGCCAGGAACACACTACTGCTGAAAATTTGTAAATCAAATACAAAATTACTAACCACCATTCCCAAGGGGGAGGCTAGACTGAAAGCAAGTAACAATAGTATCTTCTGTGTCTTATTGAAAGTATATTCTCCCAATGCAAAAACAAAAGCCAAAGACTCCGGAATTTTATGCAGGATCAATCCGAATAATAACGAGTAAGTGTCTCCGTGCGCATGTGCATGCGAAGGATGTAGAAGCAACATGCCTTCCAGCAAAGCATGAAACGAAATCGACAAGATCATCGCCAGTGAAAAGAACCCCGCCGAACCATGATGATGATGCCCGCCATGATGGTGTAGGTGACCGTGTTCTACTCCTGTAGTAAAGTATTCCAACATCAATTGTAAGAAGAAACCAAACAGCACAAAGAGTCCAATGAAATGAACGTCTTCCGACTGTTCGTATAATTCAGGAAGAAGATGTACGACAGTTACAGCAAACAAGTACGAGCCACTGAACGCAAGCAATAATTTGTACTTGGTTTCATCAAGACGTACAATCTTAAAGAAGGAAAGACCAGCCAAAAAAGAAGTGGCGAAAAGAAGTATGAAATTAACAGCCATTTATGCCTTTGTTGCGATTACAATATAACGATCTGATTGGAAAGCATCGTAAGCAGAGAGTGAATAATCTCCAAACTCCGTATTCAGGCGCAATCCAAAACGACTGAGGTAAGAACCAAAGTCGGCAGGATAAAGTTCTCTCACCTTTTCTTTGAATAGATATTGTTGTCCTTTGTCTTCAAAGGATATCTCTTTATGGATAAATCCACCGTTCACCTTTTTATTTAAGGTAAACGTGATGCCCTGTATTTGCTTGACTTCTACAGCTACCAGATTGCGAATAATCTTGTTTGTGTTCATGAAGTCAATGACCAGCGTGGCTCCTGGAGCCATAGCTCCCGCTAATGTTGCAAAGGCTTCTTCATTTTCCGATTCACTGGTAAAGTAGCCAAAGCTCGTAAACAAATTGAACACATAATCAAAATCAGAAGATGGATAGTGTTCTCTCATGTCGTGCATTCTGAAAGAAAGTCCTTCTTGTTCCATCTTTTTCGCTTCACTGATACTGTTAGCAGATAAATCGGCTCCTTCAACAATATAGCCTTTCTGATGGAGGTAGGAAGAATGCCTTCCTTTTCCGCATGGTAAATCCAATACCTTATCCCCTTCTTTCATTTGAAGAAACGCCGTCAGGTTGTCTAAAAATAGTTCTGCTTCCTGGTGATCCCGATGGCTATATAAAATATGGTAATAGACCGTGTCGAACCATTCTCCAAACCATTCCTTATTTTCTGCCTGCTTTGCGTCCATGCTGCAATTTAAGACATCAGGAGAAATAGTATATTAATTTTCGTAAATTAGTACGATTCTTATGAGGAGCAAAAGGACATGAGAGAAGACTACCTAAGACCAGACGACGAAAAATTAAACGCAGGAGAAAAAGATGTAGAGAAAGCGTTACGACCTCTTTCCTTTGAGGACTTTGCCGGACAGGAAAAGATCATCGAAAATCTTCGCGTATTCGTTTACGCTGCCAAGCAAAGAGGGGAAGCGCTGGATCACGTGCTGCTTCATGGCCCTCCGGGTTTGGGTAAAACAACATTGTCCCATATCATTTCTAACGAACTCGGAAGTCAGATAAAAATCACCTCAGGACCTGTATTGGAAAAACCAGGCGATCTGGCAGGACTTTTAACCAACCTCGACAGCGGCGATGTCTTGTTCATTGATGAGATTCACCGCCTGAATCCGGTAGTAGAAGAATACCTGTACTCTGCCATGGAAGATTATAAAATTGACATCGTTCTGGACAGCGGACCAAACGCTCGTTCTGTGCAAATAGGACTCAATCCTTTCACGCTGATTGGCGCTACAACCCGTTCCGGCTTACTCACTGCTCCTCTCAGAGCACGTTTCGGCATCAACGCACGATTAGAGTATTACAATGCAGAATTGCTAACGGGAATTGTCAAACGTTCCAGTGATATCCTCAATACTCCCATTACAGCAGACGCTTCCTACGAAATTGCCCGTCGCAGTAGAGGTACACCGCGTATAGCCAACAACCTGTTGCGTCGTACCCGTGATTTTGCGCAAGTAAAAGGCAAAGGACACATTACGATTGATATTTCAAAAATAGCACTGGACGCCTTGAATGTAGATCTCAATGGATTGGATGAAATGGACAACCGTATCTTAGCTACCATCATCGACAAATTCAAAGGAGGACCAGTAGGCCTTACTACCATTGCTACCGCTTGTGGGGAAGAAGCGGAGACCATTGAAGAAGTATACGAACCATTCCTTATCCAAGAAGGATTTCTTCAACGCACTTCCAGAGGAAGAGAAGCGACGCATAAAGCATACCTTCATCTGAACCGCACACCTCCTACTCGTACCGGAACACTATTCGATTAAGCGCATGAATCCTTTAAGCCTTGCTCAACAAACGCAGGAGATCAAGTCCAAAGCAAAAGCTCTAGGGTTTGATCATTGTGGCATATCGCGTGCAGGCTTATTGGAAGACGAGGCACGGAAGCTGGAACAGTGGTTACACCAAGGAAAGCACGGCACCATGTCGTGGATGGAAAATTGGTTCGACAAACGAGTGGACCCGACTAAATTGGTAGAAGGTGCAAAATCCGTGATCACAGTACTGCTCAATTACGCACCCAACGACGACAGTTTATCGGTAGGGCAATTTAAAATATCACGCTATGCTTATGGACAGGACTACCATGACGTGTTGAAAAAAAAAATGTCCTTGCTGGTAAAAGAAATGCAAGAGCAATGGGGAGATTTCAATGCAAGGATCTTCGTCGACTCCGCACCAGTAATGGATAAAGCCTGGGCAAAAAAAAGCGGATTGGGTTGGATGGGTAAAAATTCCAATATCATTACTAAAACCGGAGGTAGTTATTTTTTTATCGCAGAAATCATCTGCGACCTGAAGTTAGTGTACGACGGAGCCATCAAAGATTATTGCGGCAGCTGTACCCGTTGTATTGATGCTTGCCCTACAGATGCCATTACGGAAGCTTATGTCGTAGACGGAAGCAAATGTATCTCTTACCTCACTATTGAATTAAAGGAAAGTATTCCAGCAGAGTATAAAGGGAAAATGGACAATTGGGTATTTGGTTGTGACATATGTCAGGAAGTCTGTCCTTGGAACAGTTTTATGATACCCCACCAAAATAAAGAGTTGTTGGCAAAAGAAGAATTGCAAAAATGGAGAAAAGAAGAAGTGACAGAAGAAGTTTTTAAGACCCTCTTCAACAAATCGGCAATAAAAAGGACAAAGTTTCAAGGGTTTCAACGAAACATTTCATTCCTATCTACTTCGTAATAATTGAACAATTCTTATACGAAGCAACGAACTAACACATCCTCGTATTTTTTACCGAAATTTTCAAAACACCACTCTTTTAACTGTTGGTAATCCTCTTTTAACAAGCCCTTCAGAGATTTTTTTAATTCTTTTTCAAAAAGTTGGCCATCAAAACTAACCTTTTCCAAAATAAATTTAATGTATTCCAACATAAGCTCCAGGTTAAAATTGAAACATATTTATTTTAAATTTACATGTTTATTACGCATTTCCTACTAATTTGTTACGAGATTAATCAATCGCTCATTGAATTACCCCTGTTCATATTTCTTTCTCTTTTTCTACTGTCTGTTAAGCAGTTGGATCAACATTCTTCCTGCTTTTGGTCAAAATAACGCTGGAAATAGCATACAGATAGGTGCGGAACAAACAACGATTGCCTCTAATGAACCATTTATTATTTATATCTCCTTTCCTGCTTCCTTTAAAAAGGAGTATAAAGTCGCACAAAATCTCATTTTTCCTGACATACCTGATTTAGTCAAAGGGCAAACCTCCTATCAGGACGATAAAGAATTAAAAATAAGCCAATGGTACTGGCCCAGAAAAGCGGGTAATTATACGATTCCTACTATTAAGTTCACGATTCGTGACTATGAGGTTTTTTTACCTCAAAAAAACCTAACGGTAAAACAAAACCTGTCTTCTTTTTCCTATACTCCGTCAACTACGGACAGTCCTTGGCAGGAACATGTTCCTAACATAGAACTTCTCTTTAATTACCCTACATCTCTTTTATACGAAAGAGAATTGTTTGAACTAGAACTTTCCTTGCTTGTTCCTGTCAACAATCAGGCAGAATGGACCTTTATCGATGTTCAGGAACAAATTCAGAACATCAACAAACAAATCGGAGCTACTGGCTTGTTAGTCCAAACAGACTTTAATAAAAACATCCCTTGTGATACCCTAGAAAAAGACCGCGTTAAATTTTACAAATACACCATTTATAAAGGACAAAGTCTTTCTATCGATACCAATAAAACAAAGATCCCTTCATTGGCTTTTCACTATGTCTGTTACCAAACGCAAACAGAAGAAAAAGGACTGTTCAATAAAAAAGTACAAATCAACCGAAAGGCGATTATCAAAGAAATCCGTTGCAAACCGGTTACTCTTACCCTACAGGCATTACCCGAACATCCCTTGAAAAATGAAGTGGCTGTAGGTTCTTTTACCATTAAATCTTCACCCATTAAGTACGCTCAACGTACAAAAGGCTTTAACTTCTCTTTCGACATTGAAGGACCTAAATACCTGATTTCAATTCACGAACCCTGGATCTACAATCCTATACCTGGACTGCACATTTCTTTATCCAAGAGAGCGATACAAAACACAACATCAGGCCAGCGCACGCGATTTGAATACTTCATCCATTCTGACTCACCCAAAACGATTAACATTAGAAACAGCATATTATGGGTATACTTTGACCCTTCAAAACGTAAGTACGATACCCTTACAGTAGATCAACCTATCGTGATGACGACAGAAGTCAGCGACAACGAAGAATTGGTAGGCGAAGACAGTTTTCTTCAATTGCTATATAAAGCAAGTAATAAAGAATATTCATTGGAAAAAGACGAAAGCCTTAATAGATTTGCGAACTTAATTATCTTCTTACTATTCTTAGTCATATCGGTTTTAATCTTTAAACGATGAGTAATTCATACGGTACCCTGTTCAGAATATCAACCTTTGGAGAATCTCACGGAGAAGCAGTGGGAGTTATCGTAGACGGATGTCCCGCCGGTATCACAATTGATATGGGTTTTATACAAAGTGAATTGGATCGCCGCAAACCCGGCCAGTCCAAAATCACCACACAACGCAAAGAAGAAGACCTTGTAGAAATATTGTCTGGTGTCTTTGAAGGCAAATCAACCGGAAGCCCCATCGCCATGATGGTGCGTAATGCGGACGCACGCAGCAAGGATTATTCTCACATCGCAGAAAAATTCAGACCTTCTCATGCAGACTATACTTACCATGTAAAGTATGGAGTACGTGATTACAGAGGAGGAGGAAGAAGTTCAGCACGTGAAACCCTAGCACGTGTAGCTGCTGGTGCTTTGGCAAAAACCGTATTGAGTCAACTCGGTATTAGCATTCAAGCTTACGTGTCACAAGTAGGACCATTGAAATTAAATAAGACCTACAAAGAATTGGATCTGAGCAAAACAGAAGACAATATTTTACGTTGCCCTGATCCGGCAATGGCCGAGCAGATGATCGCCTTCATTGATGAAACCCGCAAGAATCAAGATACGATTGGTGGTGTAGTAACAGGCGTCATCAAAGGGACTCCTGTCGGTTTAGGCGAACCTGCTTTTGATAAACTGCATGCTGAATTAGGTAAAGCCATGTTAAGCATCAATGCAGTGAAAGGATTTGAATACGGAAGCGGATTTGAAGGTGTTGAATTATATGGCTCTGAGCACAACGATAAATTTGTGGTAGAAAACGGGAAGGTACGCACATTAACCAACCATTCAGGAGGCATACAAGGCGGCATCTCCAATGGAGAAGACATTTATTTTAAAGTAGCCTTTAAACCGGTTGCTACCTTAATGAAAGATCAGGAGAGCATCACTACTACTGGTGAAACAACTACCGTTTCAGGCAAAGGCAGACACGATCCTTGCGTTGTGCCACGCGCTGTACCAATTGTTGAAGCGATGGCAGCCATTGTGATTTTGGATCATTACCTCATTAACAAATCCATTAAGTGGGCTTAAAGAAAATACCCTTGTCTACTCAAATCATCGCCGCTATGGTGATAGGAGTGGCATGGGCATTTTTTCAAAAACCATTCCCTGAACTGGCTTCGTTCACTACCGATTGGATCCAACCATTGGGTAGAATTTTTATCAAGCTACTTTATCTGGTAGCGGTTCCTTTGGTTTTCAGCTCTCTTATTGTAGGCATGGGCAGCTTGAAATCCGTTGCTGAATTGAAATCCATCGGGAAACACACTTTTTTGATCTTTCTTACCACTCTTGTATCGGCTACCATTGTCGGCCTAAGTCTTGCATATATCATCAGCCCAGGACGTAAAATAGAACACCTTGCCGTAAACCAAACCGTATCAGAGAAAATTTCCTCCTTTCAACACGCAGAAAAATCGTCGGAAACCTTTATCGGTGCATTCTCAACTCTTCTTCCCGACAACATGGTGCACGCGCTGAGCAATAACAGCATGATGCTGCAGGTAGTGCTGATTGCTTTCTTGTTGGGAATCGCACTTTCAAAAATGACAGGTGATGCCAAAAATAAAATCCTGGATGCACTGGATGCTGTTCAATCGTGGTTTACAGCTGTTATACACTTGATCATGTCCTTTGCTCCTATTGGTGTGTTTGCGCTCGTTGCTGCCCTGGAACTAAACTCCGAAGTACTGCTCTCTTTAGGACTCTACATGTTTACCGTTGTTCTCGGGTTATCCATCATGCTCTTTGTCATATATCCGCTTTGCTTTACTACATTAGGCAAAACAAAATACACTGATTTTTTTGTCAAGAGCAGAGCCGTGTTATTGATGGCTTTCTCTACCAGCTCGAGCAACGCCACTCTACCGCTTACGCTTAATGTCGTCAAAGAGAAATTTCATGTACCTGATAATATCAGTAATTTCGTCGTATCGGTAGGTGCTACCATTAACATGGACGGCACGGCCTTGTATAAATGCGTGGCTGTTTATTTCATTGCCCAGTCATTAGGTGTAGAGCTTACCCTGGCTCAGTTATTCATTATCGTACTCACCTCTATCCTCAGTACCGCCGGGGCCGCAGGTATCCCGGGGGCAGGCATGATTACCCTGGTCGTAATCTTGCAAACTGTAGGTCTGCCGGCCGAAGGCATTGTCCTGATTCTCGCTCCGGACCGCATCCTGGATATGTTCAGGACCGTGGTGAACGTTGCAGGAGACATCTCCACTTCTTTATGCGTAAATGGATTGGCACAGAGGAAAAATACCGCTTAATGCTTATATTTGAACTAATAAAATAAAAGAGCCGTTTTACTACCACAAGAAAAATAGACCCATGGAAACGACAAAAACTCCGATTGAAGTATATACAGAATCCAATCCTAATCCGCACTCTTTAAAATTCATGACCAATACCCTATTGGTACCGGAAGGCAGTGTGGATTTTGCGAGT
>DATHPB010000365.1:0-2202 GCA_035484295.1 Cytophagaceae bacterium | reverse complement strand
CTACTTTGTTTTCTTCCAATACAAAACCAATTTTCAGCTTGTCTACTTTTTTAGCTTTAACGTCGTCGCCAGGTCGAGCCTTACCTTTGGTATCCAGAGCTTCCACAACAAATTTATCTGCTCTTAAAACAGAGGCCATTGTTACTTTTTCCTGCAACACCACTTTTTCGTTGTTCAAAGCAGAAATAGCGATGTCTTTTTGATTGATGGTTTTATCTTTTTCTTTGTTCAAAGAATCGGCTTGATTTAAGAAGGCTTGCAACTCATCGATTCTCTTCACATATTTATTCAATTTCAGGTCGAAATCTCTTTGAAGATCGCTGTAAAGTTCTTTGTATTTGCGGGAGTCTCTAGAAGCTTTGGCTAGGTCCATTCTCAATTGCCTGATTTCTTCGCCGATGCGTGTTGTATCTCCGCCCAAGTTCAGGATGGTTACCTTCATGCTGTCCAGTTGTTGAATTTTCAATTCAAATTCTTTATTCAAAGAATCAATTTTAACAGTTTGTTCGGTAACCTTCGTTGATTTTTCTTCCAGGCTATTTTGTTGTTTTAAGGAAATGAATCCCCAGATCCCATTGGTTGCAATGAGCAGAAGTATCAATATGATAATAATCCCCTTTTTATTGTCTTTTTTCTCCTCTGTCGTCATTTCTTGAAATTTATATTGAATTATAATACTATAAATTTATACATATCGATGTACTTTACAACGATATACTTATTTTTTTTCACAAACATATTAGACGTATCGCAAGACGAAATGTTCCTTCACCTGACTTGATTTAAAAAAGACCAAGCCAAATTGAAAAAGATCAATGGTCTGTTTTACTTCTTCCATTTGTTTGATGGCTTCCCAAGCTTTTTCCATTTCGGGTGACCAATGAATATCGTCCAATACGATGACGGTATCTTCATGTGTTTTGTTCAAACAAGTTTTGAAAAAATGCAAAGTCGGTGCATAGGCATGGTGTGCATCGATGAAGGCAAAATCCAAAGAAGGAATGCGATCCATTGCGATACTTAGCGTCTGATGGATATTGCCTTCTATCAGGGTAATGTTATGTGGTTGAAAGGTAATGAATGCATTCCTTGCATAAGCTGCATAATCCGGATTGCCTTCCAGTGTGTATACATTGGCTTTATTTGCTTTGGCCAGGTATAACGTGGAAACACCCAAACAGGTCCCTAGTTCCAAAATATGTCTGGGATTGAAATGCATTACCAGTTTGAAGAGTAGTTCGGTGTCTTTGGTGGAATGAGAGGAACCTTTATAAATGTCTTTGACTTTTACCCGACGGATTGGAACGTGTTTGTTAGAAGATCCTGCTCCTAGATCAATCAAGGTCAGTTCGCTTTGGTCTTGTTGCAAAGACTGACGATATGTTTGTAACTCGTCGAATGTATAGTACTTGTGTCGTGTACGGATGACTTTGGTATACAAGTCGTAGATAAAAGGGGAGTGAATGCCATGGGCATTGTTCGCTTTAAAAAAATAGCGGAGGAAAGAATAAATACGATAAATAATCAAGGGTAAGCAAGCGGTTAATTACGGTGTCACTGTTGATGACGGATAGCGATCCACCTATAGCTAGTTTAACTTATAAGGAGTCATCAGTACAAATTCCGGAATCACCACATCAAAGAGTTTGCCGTCGATGATGCGTTCCATCGTGTATGTACCGGACATTTTTCCGATTTCCGTTTTCAGGTTGCAACCAGATACATACTCATGACTTTCACCGGGTTCAAGAACAGGTTGCAGGCCTACCACTCCCTGACCTTCGACTTCTCTTACTGTACAATTGGTATCTACAATGAACCAGTGTCTTCTCAATAACTGAACAGTATATTCACTAAAATTGTCAATACGTATCTTGTAAGTAAATACGTAGTGAGATTGCATAGGATTGGAATAATCCTCTTGAAAAGTGGTTGTAACACTTACTTTAACCCCGTCTGTAATCTCCGTAGCCTTCATACAAATCTGTTTTGCTTGTACTAGATGTAACTGTTAAATTTAACAAAAGTTTGTATAAAATAAACTTTGGGTTATACTTTGTGGATAATATAGAAGGCTTATGATTGATGTTAAAATAGAAGAATCCTGGAAGAAAAAGCTTAATAAGGAGTTTTCATCCCCTTACTTTTTACAATTGATCGATTTTATCAAGGAAGAAAAAACGAAATACCAAATTTTCCCAC
>DATHPB010000364.1:0-5545 GCA_035484295.1 Cytophagaceae bacterium | reverse complement strand
CTGAAACCACTATTCCTTTCGAAGCCCAATCATCCAACATTCAATTCATCGGTATCAATCAAAACGAATTATTTTTGTCGGATACCATTTATGACAGAATAAAGGCTACCATCGAATTTTGCATGAAGAAGTATAAGATTCCTAATGATAACATTCTGTTGGGCGGCTTTTCTTTGGGAGGTTATACGGTATTCCGTTTTGCTGAAATGGCTAAAGAAAAAGGTGATATTAAGTTGATACCTCGTGCTATTGTAGGAGTAGATCCTATGTTGGATCATTTAGCTGTATTTAATTATGCGATTAAAGAAATCAACAGAGATTGTCAAAATGAAGGATCTCAAAAATATGGTAAACCTGAGGCCATTTGGCTCAAAGATTATTATCTAAATAACTTTGGTTCACCGGATACCAATAGTGCTGTTTACATAAGCAGATCTTGTTATTCCCCTCATCTTAGAGACGGAGGGAATGCAAAATTACTTCTAGATATTCCAATACGAATTTACCATGAATTAGACTTGATGTGGTACATCAAAGAACGGTGTCGTGATGTCACAGATGAGAATGTTATCGTTGGATCACAAATGATTAACTTTCTTTATAATCATGGGAATAAAAATGTAATTCTTATTGAAACACACGATAAAGGCAAACGTGCAGATGGAAGAAGGCATCCTCATTCCTGGTCAATTGCCGATCCCAAAGAGACAGTCGACTGGTTGAAGGGTTTTATTAAGTAAGTTCTTTTAAAGCGTAATGTCCATCGTAAATGGGTATTACGTCGGTCCTTTTTGTCTTTCCATTTTTTTATGGCTTTAAGTTGAATAGGCTACAATACTAAGGCAGTACCACGGCCTTTGCAAATAGGGCGTTCCGGAAACGACGTTTTATTCCGATTGTTCTTATTGTTCCGATTGTGCTGAAAAAGGACAGTTGTTTTTACAACCGAGGTTTTAAATTGCAGCATGAAATGGAACACTAAATTTTTTGATATGAAAGACAAAAGACGCGGTATGTATTTACCCGAAGAATGTACAGCTAATCACTGGACGTACCGAACGTTACGCTTGCAAACGACTGAGCGAAATAAAAAAATCACTGAACTAATCCGAACATCATTTCGTCAGCATCGACGAATTTTTCCGGTACACAGAATTGAATCAGCTGAAAGTCTTACAAACCTTGTCGTTGCAGGTGTTTTAGCGATTTTTGTAACAATTGAAACGGTAGGTGAGTGTATGGCGAGTGTATGGGGAATGTATGGGCTTCCGTATGCTTTCCGTATGAGGAGTGTATGGAAGGTGTATGGAAAGTACATAGGAGATACATGGGAGGTGTATGAAATAGGGTACATTGGTTTTCTATGGCGTGAGCAAAACAGTTATTTTTTACCCCATTTCAGTGAAATTTTTCACCCTTCTTCAACATGCCAATAATCAAATCCATACGCTTTTGTCGGGTCTCCATTTTTTTTGCAGTTTGTAAACGAAAAGCGATAGCATATAAATTGGCCTTGTTTAAGGTTTGGTAAAACGCAAACGCTTTTTTATGTTTCTGGAGTTCTTGTATAAAATCATCGGGAACAGTCATCTTGCTTGGGGAATCGTAAGCCTGTTCCCATCTGCCGTCGGCTTTGGCCAACTCAACCGCTTTTAATCCCTGCGGTGTCATTTTACCAGTTTTTGTGAGGCGTTCGATATGAGCAACATTTACTTTAGACCAAATACTTTTTGGCCCTCTAGGGCAAAATTTTTGTAACCACGAGTGCTCATCAAAGCTTTTCTTCTGGCCATCTATCCATCCATAACAAAGTGATTCTTCAAGTGCCTCTGCATAAGTAACGGTTTTTTCGTTCGAATCTTTTTTAAAAATCTTCAACCATATACCATTGGAAACTTGAGCATTCTTTGATAACCAAGTACGCCACTCTTTAGCAGACTGAAAGGCGATAACAGGTGTATTAGCTTTGTTTTCCATTTTTTATGCTGAATTTTTTGATCTGATCTTCAATGCTGTTGCACTTTCAACGCATGGCCCATTGCCTAAGAACGAAGCTCAAAAAGCAGGATAGTCATTCTCATATTCCAAAAATAAAAACTTACTGACAAAAACAAAGTATATACACCTACAAAGAAGAATTCATGCGCGGCTTCTATCTCTTCATGTCTTTAAAGTGTTTGAGTACATTGATGAGTATCACAAACCTTTATCGGAACGTTTATTTTACCTTCTGTTAGGCTAAGTTTTACCTGGAAGGAATCTTAAGTGCTGCACCGGGATATAATACACCTTTTGCCGTACCGTTCGGCATAGGATTTGCAGCCAGAGAAGAGGAAGGATTCGAATGTGGAATTGCTGGCAGAGACGTGACTGCCTATTCTCATCATGAGGTAAATCGATCCGCTGTATGTTACAGCAATCGGAATGACCGGGATGGTAAAGGAGAACGTTTCAGCTAACCTAAGCTCAACAGAGAATCTTTCCTGTACCTATTGGTTGACATAGATAAAGATCCATGAACCTGTTCTCAATTTTCTCAAAAAGAAAAAAAGTATTCCTGATCGGAATGCTTTTTAGTTGCTCCACGCACTTATGGGCGCAAAATAAGTTGGAAACCGATGAAGGCATGTTTACTGCGGTGGCTTCCCAGGATGTTGATACACGGAATGCGATGCTCACGGCAAGCCAATACCCTCAAGTGTTGAATCAGATTGCACAGTCCAGGGAACGGTATCAAGGAGCCTTTCAGTCATTGGTTGGAAGCTTTGGCCGTGAAAAACAAGGCTGGTTTTACGAACTGACCCGTTATCCTGATTTGCTGCATAAGCTGGCCATCCAACCGGAGAAGAGCAGTAAAAGCGATATTTTTGCATTGCTTCCTAGCCAGGACAAGACCTTGCAGGATGCGGCCTGGAACCTCTACCGCCACCACCATGCGGACATTGTGGAAGCAGACCACCTGAACATCCAGGCACAAAATAATTTTAATTCTACCTTACAGGGATTGGATGCACATACACAGGAGGCCTTCCGTTTATTATCGGATCATCCCGATGTATTGATGATACTGACCGATAATATTTCTCTGGCGGAAGACCTGGGACATGAATATGCTGCAAATCCCAGCAGCTTTTCACGTCAACTGGCACTGAAGCACGACAGCCTCACCATTCAAAACCAGCAGGAAATTGCCGACTATAAAAAACAAATGGCAGATAATCCGGGTGCACAGCAAGAAATGAATCAGGCGGCACAGGATTTTGCAAGAAGCAACGGTTACATGCTGCCGAACAATCAAAACATTGTCAACAATTACTATTACGTCAATCCTTATTCTTACTGGTTTGGGTATCCATACTGGTATTCCTACCCTTTATGGTATCCCAACGCTTACTGGGGCGCATTCGGTTTTAGTTTCGGCCTAGGTGGACTGGGTTTCTATGGGTTTCCTGCCTATGGATTTTCAAACTGGTTTTTCCATGGAGGGTACTGGAGATACCCGCATTTGTACAGGGCTTACGGTGCATACTATAGAAACAACATCGGCGGGTACCGCGGCTACTATGCACCGAATCATGCCTTCATGCGAGGCGCACACGATCACTTTACACCCAATTACCGTCCGAGATCGTCCAACTTCAATCCCGGCATACGAAACAACAACAACCCAAGAGGAAATTACGGAGGTAATATGAATTACAACAACCGAGGAGGCAATAACTACCTAGGCGGTGGCATACATAACAACTACCAGAGTGGTGGAATGCACAACAATTACCAGGGCGGTGGTATGAGAAACAATTATAACAACATGCCTCATACTAATTTCTCCGCACCTCATTACGGCGGCAGCTTCAATGGAGGATTTGGCGCATACCGAGGCGGCGGTGGATTTGGCGGTGGCGGAAGAGGAGGATTCGGTGGAGGCCACGGAAGAAGATAACATCATAAAACAAGCGGTCACTTTATAAAAAGTGACCGCTTGTTTTATCCCGCTAGCGCTGCCGTCCGTGCTTTTTTATCACCAGGGCGTCCGCCAGGCGGTAGCGTTAATAATGCAGCTTGTTAACGCATGTTTAGTTGAAGCCATGATCAATGTTCCATCGATGCCAGCGGTACATTATTCAGGATATACCTATAAATGGTTATTTTGCATTAGGAATGATTTACCTAAGTTGCAAGAAAAGTAATAGAGTTTTTAATCAACCGTTTTAGCAATATCATTTCTGAAAAAATCATTATGAAGTCACTAGTATGCATCATTTTTGTCAGCTGTATTTTTTGTATCGTAAGTTGTAAAAAATCCAATTCGTCTGATCCTGCTCCATCTGCTCCGATACAATATACCAATAAAGGAAACGGTATGGTTTTCTATAGTGGACACGATACGTTGGATGTTACAGCGAAGGACACAAGCTTTTTTTCATTAAGGGGAACTTCCATTGCAAAGCAAACCGATAATCTTGTTGTTCAGATAATATTTCCAGGCGGTAGACCTAAAGCTGGTTATTATACACAGGCAAAAGACAACGTAACCGTTAGCATACTAGCAAGTCCTCAGCCTCATACCATCGGTAGTACACAATACTGGTCGATGAACAGAACAGATACCATCATGGTTACAGTTTCCGGCAATACATTGAAGGCCTCTTTTACAAACGCAGCCTTTGGTGCGCAAGTGGGCTCGTCTCCTACGATTACCACAAATTATTATACGGGTAATTTAACCAGTAATTAATTATTTGTAATTGGTTAAGATCATTAGGATTTTAAATTGGCTAGCACCGACGAACGTCGGTGCTAGCCAATTTAAAGTAAGATTATTTACTTCTCGTTCATTTTCAGAACAGGGTACATATTCATTCCTTCGCGGATCAATTTTATTTTTCCGTTCTCTGCTACAAGACGCCCCATATACAGTTGTTGATAGGGTTTGCCGTTAAACATACAATTCACTTCGTATTCGCCAAACACCTGATCAGGTGTTTCAATGAGGTATTTGATGTTAAGGAATTTGAATTCCGGGGCTTGTTGCAGAAGGCCCGTCAACATCTGCTTAATGCCTTCCGGAGTTTCAGTTCTTCCTGTACCGCCTAAAGAGGCTAAATAGGGAAGTTCAATCGCGCCGTCTTCGGCGAATAAGGAAGCTACCATTTCAGGATGTTGTATGTTTTCGAGATACGCGGTCAGCAACTCTTTCGCTGTTTTTTGATTTTCTGTTTTCATGACTGGATTGTTTTTTTGGTTTGGTCTTGATTTTTTATTTTGTGAATGCACGCTTAAGCTCGAGAGCATCAGCATCGCCATCAACAATAGTTTAATTGTTTTACTCATGGCTTTGTTTTTTTTGTTGGGGTATCCGTGAATCTTCGATTTCATTTTCTTAAATGGAATAGGTGGAAATGTGTCGCATTTTTCCAGAACGGTATTCTTTATACAGTCTTGAAATATCATCAGGCGTGTCTGCAATAAAAGGTCCGTGTGATAGGATGGGATCACCCTGAGGTAATCCGGCATACAAAACGAATCGGGCATCGGCGGATCC
>DATHPB010000363.1:0-6650 GCA_035484295.1 Cytophagaceae bacterium | reverse complement strand
CGTATGTCCTTGTGCTACGACAGAAACATCGTATTTACGGCCTTCTTCGAGGTACAGGATATAACGGCCTGTTAATGTATCGTTTTCTACCTCCTGTACTTTTTGTTTTTTCTTGATATCACTTACTTTGACAACCGCCGGTATGGCTTTCTTCGTTTCATCATCCGTTACCTTTCCCTCCACGATCACAATTTTATCCGGTCTGAATTCTTCCGGCAAGGATATTTTGTAAATATCATCTTTGTTGTTGCTCATGGTACTTGACAAATAAATGACATCACCGGATGCCGGTACAGAAATCAACTCGTCATCTTTAGGTGTATTGATGAATTCAAGGGGAATAGGTTTTCCCCATTTGCCATTCTTATATTTTGATTCGTACAGGTCATACCCCCCCTTTCCTCCAGGACGATAAGATGAAAAGATTAAAGTCTTACCATCCGCCATGATACGGGGATAACCTTCACAACCCAGATTAATCGGTGCAGGCAACACCTTGGGATTGATGAAAAATTCTCCTCTGCGTTGTGCAATGTACAATTCGCAACAACGCTGCCCCGTCGGTGAATTACCTTCTGCTGCACGCATGAAATAAAGCCACTTGCCGTCTGCAGACAAAGAAGGGAATCCATCATAGCTCGAACTGTTGATCTGACGTCCCAGGTTTTTAGGAGCAGACCAATCGTCACCGGTACGTTTACTCATCCACATGTCTACACCTCCTACCGTGCCTTTCATATTAGAGGTAAACAATAATAAGTTTCCGTCGTAACTGATACAAGGTCCACCTAAAAAATCTCCCGGAGCTACTTCGTTGTTGATGACTTCCAAATCTTTGGGGTCAGTCCAGCCGCCTGTCTTTAATTGGTAAGTAATGTACAGCCGCCAACGACCCGAACGGTCGGATTCAAAGATCATCGTGTTGCCGTCCGCACTAACTGTTGGTGCAAACTCAGAATAGGGTAACGTATTAATGGGACGTCCCAGTGTTTGCAAGTTTTGATTAGGCAACTGTTTTTGTTGAGCATATATCAACAATACCTGTATCCATAAAAGCACTACACACGCTAGTTTCTTAGTCATGATCTTGTGGGTTATAGGGTAAAGTCTCCCAGTATTTTTTCAACAGGAGATAAGACAAATATGCCATGCTTAATCCAATGAGAACCATGGTTAATTGTTGTGTTGGGAAATAAGTCATAACAATTCCAACACCTGTTAATTCACCAAAGAACCAAACCATAAAAGCATGTGTACGCCATCTTGCAGCGCTATAGCCTTTTTCAATAGCCAGTCTTCCCGACTCTTTATAAATAAAATATAAGAAAATGGGATCAAGCATTTTTCTGACGAGCGATTGTTAATAACTGTTCGACTAATTTTTCCCATATAGCACCATGCGTATCTATATAGGCTTGCGACGCGTCTTGCAAAGCCTGTAAATTCTCAGGAGAAATATCGTCCATACCTGTAGACGCATAACTCAGATGAGGATTGATTCTTGTGTAAGTAGAGTTGGAAAATAAAGTATGTACAATGGTATCCGTTTGCAAACTAGCATTGTTGGCCGAACCTGCATTTAAAATGTCAAGCAGAGGATAAAGCCAGGACAAAGCTCCATCCAGGTCTTTGATCTCGAAAGAAGGAGCTCCTACTCCGGTGCCAAGTGAGAGCCAGGTAAGTTCAGTAGTATGATCAATGTGATTACCTGCCAATAAATATTGCAACAAAATTAAAGTAGGACTATTGGCTACCACCCCTCCGTCGATGAGGCTATACTCTTTGCCGGATAAGTCCTTGATGTTTGCCGGATGAAAATAAACTGGTGCAGATGTTGATGCTCTTAACGCTTCTCTTACCCTAAAAGGCGAAGCCTCAAAATGACCTCCTGCAAACACAAACGGTTTTCTATCGACCAAATCATAAGCCACTACCAAATTGTTGTACAATAAATCAGCCATGGTATTGTTCCTGAAAAATTGTTCGAAATATTTTTCAAGTGCAATCGGAGAATATTTGGAGGAAGCAAAACCTCCAAGGCTTTTCCATGATTCCCAGGTAGTAGCTCTGAATATTTTTTGTCCTGCACTGAGGTAGGCACGCAGTATAAACCGTGCATCGTATAAAGGTTGTCCTGGTATCTTGGAGTTGGGGACAGATAGTCCTGCCGTAATGATTGCTCCTGTACTTGTACCCGAATAGGTATCGAAACATGTACTGATAAAAAAATCAGGATTGTTTAATCGTTGCCGAAGTTCTTCTTCCAATTTAGCTAATAAGTATAGAGGAACCACTCCACGAATTCCTCCTCCGTCGATGGATAAAATGGTGAGTGTTTTGGCTGGAGAAGACATGGTTAAAAACGACTCATGTCTTCTTCAAAACGATGTATAACGGATGTTTCAGAGGAGGAGATTTCACTGAATGCATCGGCTATGCGCTTCATGAAATTGACACATTTCTTTTTCATTTCATCGTCAAAATCATAATCGTGTCTGTTGGCTTCCAGAACGTCAATGGCATAATTGTAGGCATCTTCCAATGATGTTTTACTCGTTGCCAGTTGCTCGAACATCTTTTTTATCCATTCATTGTCTGTATCAGACAACTCGAATTCCCTTTGTGCTAGTTTTAGAATGATATCTTTTTCTTCTGCCTGAACTTCTCCATCGGCCATGGCTATAGAGTAAGCGAGACTTCCCATAGCCCGGTGTATATTTTCTTTTGCCATCGTTGTAAAACAGTTTATTCTTTAATTTTAAAGTACAGCATCCCTTGATAATAAACAAACGAATATCCCAAAAAAAAGTCTCGATTTACACCGAGACTTTTCCACTATTTTACTTTCAATCCATCCTGTGCCCTCTTATTGGCGGGATCCAGTTTCAGCACTTTGTTCCAGTACATATCGGCATTGACCTTGTCTCTCTTGTACAGGTAATAAGTGGCCACATACTGGTACGATTCTATCAGCTGTTCCTTATACTTTACCTCATCGCTAGCAGTCAGTTCGATTACTTTTTCATAAAATGGTTTAGCCTGTCCAGTTTTATAATCAGCATCTAAGAAGGCATTGCTGCGTGCTCTGTACAAATATCCTATGTATGCAGTTGGTCTTGATTCGGTAAGACGGGCAAATACAGAATCTGCTTGCTTGTATCGTTTACCAAAATAATAGGCTTTACCTGCATTCAGAAAATCATTATCCTCTGCTTTTATCCTGGCTATTTTTTTATCGTAGGAAGAAACAGCTTTATCATAATTCCCTTTCTGGAAATAGTAACTACCCAGCTCATTCCAAAGAAGTGCCTTACTGCTGTCTCTCAACTCAGCAAATTCTATATTTTTTATGGCCAAGGTATCGTTGTCTTTTTTGATATAAAACTTTGCAAGGTATTCGTAATCTATGGCAAGAATTTTTTTCTGATCTACCGTTGCAAAAAACTTGTTCAAATATTCAAGACCTTTATCATATGAGCCTGTTTCGTATAAACAAAAGGACTTTAGGCGGTATAAAATGGGATTGGCAAATTTCTTTTGTTCCAATTGGTCAAAAATGTTCAAGGCTGTCTTATAATCTTGAGTGAGATATAAGAAAGAAGCGTAACGGAATTGAGCCTCGTCATTGTTGTCGATCTTACTCAAGTAAGACTGGTAATTGTCAATTGCTTTCTTGTATTGCTTGGAACGGTAATAGATCTCTCCTATTTCCCTGTACAATGGACCGAACTCAGGATCTTTTGTCAAGCCTTCTTTATAGTTCTTTATCGCTTCTTCGTAATTTCTTGCGTTAGCGTACAGGTTTCCTTTTCTCCAAAACGTTAACGGATTGTTGGGTTCAATGTTAGCCGCACTATTAAAATAACTGGCAGCAGCACTGCCGTCGTTTTTCACCAAGTACGCATCACCTAATAAGATATTGGTGTAAAAATCTTTCGGATTATTTTTCAGAGCAACCTGTAATAAAGCAATGGCTTTATCTGCGTTCTTTTTATCGTTGGTTTGGATATAATAATCGGCAATGACATTGTATACATCGTTGTTCTTTTTGCTGGCAAGACTGAGTGCCTTGTCGAAATTCTTTTGTCCCTCTACGTCGTTTTTTTCATATGTCACTTTTCCTAAACCAGCATATGCCAATGCTTCTTTCTCATCAAGTCTCATAGTTTCTACGTACTGAATTTTAGCAGAATCATAATTTTCCTGCTTATACAATACTTCACCGGTGTAGAACTGATACACCGCAGCATTCTTCGGATCGACCGTCAATTGTTGCTTGAAAAATGCCTTGGCATCGTTAAGACGTTCTTTTAAAATAAGATCCTTACCTTTTTTTATGTCTTGTGCATTCAAGTTGAATACACTCATTACAATAGTTATAGTGAATACTAAGCTTGACTTGGAAAGTAATTTATTCATAGTACTTAATGGATAATGTATTTCAGTGATATAATATTATTCTGTAATAAGTTCAATGGTTCTCGAAGGAATTTTTGCCGGTAATAAACCAGACTTCAATATAATACGTTGTCCGCGTTCTGACAAAATGAAGGAGGTAAAAGCTGCAGCAGAAGCATCAAGAGCTCCAACATTGATGCCGTATATTTTTCTGGCCAATGGATACACTCCATTGTACAACTGATCCTGGAAAGGATATTCTGCTTTCTTTTTCCCTTCATGAATAAGTCCAAGGAGCTTGACGTCTTTAGGAAGACTTTCTTGCTTGACAGTAAAATAAGAGGAACCGATTAAGCCAATGTATTGGTCATGTTGTTTCACCGATTGAATGACAGCATCTTCAGAGCCCGCCGCATAAGCATTGATTTGTTGCAGATGGATGGCATAATGATCAAAGATCAAATCGTAGGTTGCCGTATTGGAATTGTCTATGATGAGGTGAAAGGCATTTGAACGGTGTGTTAAAACCGCGACTAAATCTTCTTCATGAATGCTGTCCAATGGAAATGATTTTGCTGCGATAACAGCTAATCCATCGGTCCAGAGAGTATTGATCTTGGGATTTAATTTTCTCTTGCCAATGTCTTTTTGTTCTACATCCGTCAGCAGGTAAGAACGAAAAATCAGATCGACCTGATCGTTTTGCAGGTAACGGTAAAGCTTTTTTTCACGGTCAAAGATAGGGACTACCTTTCGTAAGGGATTGAGTGCTTCGTATACAGTGATCAGGGAATTTAAAATGATACGTTGCGAGGAGTCGCACGCTACATAAATGGTATCGTTAGGGATGATTTCTGTTGCACTGTTTGCCTGTTGAGAAGTTCTGTCCTGGCAGGAAGCCAGTAACAAATACATAGCGACAACAAGTATAAAATCAGTTGTCCTGGTCTTTATTCTTTTCAATTTTCAATACATTATAACCCCTGAATAAACCGTATGCTAGCACAAGTCCTCCTATGACAGGCGTGTAAGTTTCTCCAGCCAGTCCTTTCAGGCTATTGGAGTTTGTCAATATATAAACACCGATGGCAGTATATACTACTGCCATCGTGATTTTAAAATAGAAAAGAGTTTTGTTCATTTCGTCTTATTCAGGAAGTTTGAAAGAGATGAATATCTTATGTCTGGTTCTTACCGGTACCCCGTTGTTTTTACCAGGTTTCCATTTAGGCATCATCTTCACTACACGTTCGGCTTCTTTATCCATGCTTTCCGAAACGCCTTTTAGAATTTTCACATCAACGATTTCTCCCGTTTTTTCCACAGTAAAGCCAACAATTACGCGACCTTCTATTCCTTTTCTTTCTGCATCACGAGGATATACGAGGTTTTTTTGAAGAAACTTAAAACGTGCTTCATCCCCACCTGGAAATTCAGGCCATTCCCCTACGTACGTGTAGATGTTATTGTCTTCTCCACTTCCAATCTCGGAATTACCTTGAACATCTTCGATCATTTCGTTGATGTTTTTATCTCCTTCTTGTGTAACAGAAGAAATCTTAATGCTGTCCAAGTCGTTGGTCTTGGGAGGTAACTCTTCTTTCTTTACTTCGTTATCCGGTTTGATTTCAGGAGGAAGGAATTTCACACTTTCAATCTTCGGAGGTTCTACTTTTACCGGAGGAGGAGGAGGAATGTCTTTTTCGATTGGAATATCTTTAAGTTCTGCAATGACTTCCACTTCTTTTTCTACCAATTCATTATGATTAGCACCAAATAATGATTCAATCCAGGTACTGATTTTAGGACTGAAAGCAATCAGCAAAAACAAGGCAACGGCAATCGTGAATGCTCTGACAACGTATACACCGTATCTTGTTCGCAGCTCATACGATCCATAGCTCTTGTTCCTGTTTTCAAAAACCAGGTCGTCGAGTGTCAAGTTAGATAAGTTTTTTTCTTCCATAACTGTATTAGTTAGTTGATCCGGCCGCATCACTAGCAAGTTGTTTCGCTACCAACTGATCGTCTTCTTTGGTAATTTCTACGAGTGCATAACGTTCGGTTTTGGTGATATGCATCTCGTCAATGATGTCTACTACGTTGAGGTATTTAGACTTGTCCTGAGCTTTGATAACCACTACCAGGTCTTTTACACTCTTATTTTTATTCAACAATACTTGTCGGATACCTGATGTAGGATTAAAATCTGTTTCGTGAAAATCAGGAATTCCTTCTTTTGTTGTGTACCA
>DATHPB010000362.1:0-12772 GCA_035484295.1 Cytophagaceae bacterium | reverse complement strand
AACGCCCCAATTCATTGGTTTGCAGCTTTCTCATGTTAAATATGTGAATAACTTGATTGGTAAAATCTTTACAGGCTTGCTAACTTTAATCTCCCTCAAAGATAAGCTTATTTGTTTACAATGGCTCACGAAAAAGAAACCCCGGAAACCCCTTTAATGAAACAATACTGGGCCATCAAGGCAAAGTATCCCGGTGCATTGTTGTTGTTTCGTGTGGGAGATTTTTATGAGACGTTCAGCGAAGATGCTGTAAAGGCCAGTAAGATCTTGGGCATTACACTTACCAAGCGTGGTGCAGGTTCTGCATCAGAAACGGAACTTGCCGGATTTCCGCATCATTCCTTAGACAACTACCTGCCTCGTCTGGTGAGGGCTGGGCAACGGGTGGCCATTTGTGATCAGTTGGAAGATCCTAAGGGAGTGAAAGGCATCGTGAAACGCGGTGTCACGGAATTGGTCACACCGGGTGTTTCCTACAACGACAATGTGTTGGAAGGAAAGAGCAGCAATTATTTGGCTTCCGTTCATTTTGGAAAAGACAATGTCGGTATTTCCTTACTGGATATCTCTACCGGAGACTTGCAACTGGCACAGGGCTCCTGGTCCTATATAGAACGCATCCTGCAAAGTTTCCAGCCTTCGGAAATCATCTACTGCAAGAACAAGAAAAAAGAATTCAGCGAAAGTATCGGCGATCGCTTTCCGGTTTATCCGCTGGAAGAATGGGTCTATCAATACGATTTTGCTTACGAAAAATTAACCAGTCATTTCAACACTGTTTCGTTGAAAGGCTTTGGCATAGAAGGTCAGGAAGAAGGCATAGTGGCAGCAGGTGCAGTGTTCTATTACCTGAACGCCACGGAACATCATCACTTGAAGCACATCAATACGATTTCACGCATTGAAGAAGAAAAGTTTGTATGGCTCGACCGTTTTACAATTCGTAACCTCGAGATTATTTCTTCTCAATACGCAGAAGGCATTTGTTTGCTCGACATCATGGATCAAACGGTGACACCCATGGGCGGACGATTGATGAAGAAGTGGCTGGTAATGCCATTGAAGGAAGTGGACACCATTCAAGAACGCTTGGATGTGGTGCAGGCCTTGCATGATAAACCGGAAAAACTGGAGCAGCTGCTTCATCACCTTCGTCAGATCGGCGATCTGGAACGTTTGATTTCCAAGGTATCTGCAGGCAGGATCAATCCGCGTGAGATGAATCAATTGAAACGCTCGCTGGAACAGCTTGCCCCTATTGCTATTTTATTGAAAGAAACGGGGGTGACAGCCTTGGCAAGAATGGCAGAGCAGATCAATGTTTGCGAGCTATTGGTGCAAAAGATAGAAGCTGAGTTGAAACCTGATGCTCCGATGTTATCCAACCAAGGCAAACTGGTGAAAGAAGGAGTCGATGCGAAACTGGATGAATTGCGTTCCATTGCTTATTCAGGTAAAGATCATTTGTTGCAGATTCAACAACGTGAAGTAGAACGTACGGGTATCGGTTCCTTGAAGATTTCTTTCAACAAGGTTTTTGGATATTATTTGGAAGTCACACATACACACAAAGACAAGGTGCCGGGTGACTGGATACGCAAGCAAACACTGGTGAATGCAGAGCGTTACATCACGGAAGAACTGAAAGTATACGAAGAGACCATTCTGACAGCGGAAGACAAGATCATTACCATAGAATCAGACATCTTCCGCAAGATGATTTTGTTTGCAGAAGATTACGTACAAATCATTCAGCAAAACGCACAACTTATCGCACGACTGGATTGTTTGGTGTCGTTTGCTTACATCTCTGTTCACAATAACTATACACGACCGCAAGTCAATGACAGTTTGACCTTAAACATTGTAGAAGGTCGTCATCCTGTGATTGAAAAAAACCTTCCTCCGGGAGAGGATTACATTCCGAACGATGTGATGCTGGATGATCAGAGTTGTCAGATCATTGTCATCACAGGTCCGAACATGGCGGGTAAATCTGCCTTGCTTCGTCAGACTGCGTTGATTGTGTTGATGGCACAGGTAGGCTGCTTTGTACCGGCCAAGTCAGCAGAGATAGGCATCGTAGACAAGATCTTTACACGCGTGGGAGCTTCCGACAACTTGTCGCGTGGTGAATCTACGTTCATGGTAGAGATGAGTGAGACGGCCAGTATCCTCAATAACCTCAGTGAACGCAGTATCATTCTGATGGATGAGATTGGTCGTGGTACGAGTACGTATGACGGCATTTCCATTGCCTGGTCCATTGTAGAGTTTCTCCATCAACATCCGAAGTACAGACCCAAGACATTATTTGCTACGCATTACCACGAGCTGAATCAATTGTCGGAGCAGTTCAACCGCATCAAGAATTTCAATGTATCGGTGAAAGAAGCAGGCAACAAGATTGTGTTCCTGCGCAAGTTGAAAGAAGGAGGCAGTGAACACAGTTTTGGGATCCATGTGGCGCAGCTAGCGGGCATGCCCAACCAGGTAGTACTGCGCTCAGCTGAAGTCCTGAAAAACCTGGAGAAGGAAAAACTGACCGATGCCAAGAAGAAAAACCTGAAAGAGGTTTCCGAGCAACGCATGCAAATGCAGCTGTTTGAACCTGCGCCGGCGGAATGGGAGGAGTTGAAAGGACTGTTTGAGGGACTGGATATCAATACCATGTCGCCGGTAGAGGCCTTGCTGAAGCTCAATGAAATGAAGAATCTTGTTCAAAAAGATAAGATCAGGACCTAGAGGGGAAGATTTTTACAAAAAAGTATTGCAAAATAAGCTTCTATGCCTATCTTTGTCGTCTCAATACCAAATGCGAAAGTAGCTCAGTTGGTAGAGCACGACCTTGCCAAGGTCGGGGTCGCGAGTTCGAATCTCGTCTTTCGCTCCAAATCAGGAAACGTAGGAACCCCTACGTTTCTTTTTTTGCCCGGGTGGTGGAATTGGTAGACACGCAGGACTTAAAATCCTGTGGGCAGTAATGTTCGTGCGGGTTCAAGTCCCGCCCCGGGTACATTAGCAGTAGGGAGGATTGAGCAAGAGATGGATTGCCTCTCTTGCTCTTACTCAAACTCCACACTAAGAAAGCTCAACTATGAAAAAGGTTGGGCTTTTTTGTTTTTTGGGACAGATGAGTGGATGGATTGATTTTAAGCTATTTTTTGTAGTTAAGCTCTAGTATTAGTTATAACTTACTGAAGTATATACTTTTGGAGTTGATTTTTTTAATGGGAAAAACTGAATATATATATCAAAATAGGGTAGTTGCTTTTCTTGATGTTTTAGGATTTCAAGAGAAGTTAGTTCAGTTTGAAGAAGAAGCTATCAGAAATCTAAATAAAGAGAAAGAAGAAGATTTCGAAAATCTTGATAAAGGACAAACATTACGCTCTGAAAAAGCAGATGAATTTATTAATACATTTCTCGAAGCGATTTCGAAAGTAAATGAGGAGAAATTCAAGTACTATTTATTCAGTGATAATATTTGTATTACTCTTAATTATGACTCTGATAAAAATTTATTATTAGATCTTTTGATGCTAATAGCTGATTTGTTTTACTCATTTGCACAAAAGGGATACTTTTTAAGAGGAGGTATCGATTATGGTAAATTTATTTCTCAAGACAGAATAGCATTAGGCATGCCTCTTGTGAGAGCTTATAAATTAGAAACAGAAGTCGCTGTATATCCTAGAATAGTTATATCTCCAGCTTTTAAAAAGATATTTGAAGAATATACTTTAGAAGGAGAAGTTGTCTTACCTGTATTCATTAAGTCTCTCATATTGTCCAGCAATGAAAATAGTTACTTGAATGTATTTTTAAAAGTATTTCAAACTGATGACAAAGAAATATATTTTAAAAATGTACGTCAATCAATTATTGTAAATTTGGAAGAGAATAAAAACAAAGAGAAAATATATACGAAATATGAATGGCTTGCTAGAGAGTTTGATAAATTTATAGATATCTATACAGAAGAGCTAGCATATTTAGATTCAGATTACGAACCAACTGCTGAATATATAACCAAGATTAGAAAACTTAAAATACTATCTGATGGCAACTAATTTAAAATACATACCTGTTTTTAGGACACGTCAACAGGAGATTTTAGTACTTTCAACATTTGAATTCGAAAAGAGAATTTTTCCTTTAATAGAGATTATTAAAGAGAAAGATAGAGCTAACTCTACTGCAACGTTTGTAGAGTGTTATCAAAAGATAATTACAAGTATAAAAGCAGAAAAAGTATTTGTCGATTTGCCTATATATTTAAAAGAGAGCGGTTCTATGCAAGATGAAGTACTGGCATTTAGTAGAAGTATAATCTCAAATAAAGAAAATAGAACACAGCGATTGATTGATATTGGAAAGATGAATAATAAAGTTATTCCAGTTATCTCATCATATGTTTCTAAAACAGGAGAAGCGGATACTTTGAAGCCACAGTTTGATTTGTTAGTACCTCATTTTGATTCTATAGCTATTAGGATGTTCATTCCATCGTTTGACACAGATTTACCTGAAGTAACGAGGTTGTTAAGAGCTTCTGATTATTTAATAATTGATCTTGATACTATTACACCAAATACAAAAACTCCTGTGTTCAAAAAACTTATCGAAAAGCTTAATGCAATAACTATATGTCCTAAAATTATTTTGAAAAGTGCGATTAACTCAGATATTCAAAATACATTGATGGAACATGGAAGTATTATTTACGAAGCTGATAATAGTCAAATAGAAACATATAGAGATTTTGGAGCTATTGCATTTGGTGATTATGTTGGTATTAAGAAAGATGATTTAACAGCTGGCGGAACAATTAGTCCAGGATTTATTTTTTATGATGCTACAGAAAATTCTTTCTATGGATTTAAAGGTTTAGGAAAAGACGACAGAACTCTTGCAGATTTTGAAAATATTATTGTACCTGCTGTTATAGAAAGTGCGGCTGCTAAAAGAATGGCACCTCCACTATTATATTTAAGTGATGAAAATAAAGGTTGGCAGACGATTAATAAAATTAGCCGAAAAGAAGAGAGTGGAAAGAGTCAAGCTAAATTTAAACGTATAGCTATGGAACATTATTTACATTGTATTAGAACTAATATTCGTGGAGGCGAATATGACGATAAAACGGTTTAACAATTGTAAATAATATTGGGTGAAATATTACTGTTAAAGAAGAATTGATAATCGATCGGAAGTATTTCTTCTTTGTTATTTTTTACAAACTGCCAACGCTGACTGTATCTCTTTTTCAGCATTAGTTTAAAAGTTTTATTTATGTCTTCTCTATTAAAATTCAATAGGATTTCTTTTACATCACTATTAAAAACATTATAGTAAGTAGAAAGTTCTTTTTTGGAGAATAACTTTAATTGTAAAGCAGGATTCAAATTAGTGTTTTTTACAGCTTCATTTAAAATAGTTTTTTTTCCATTTTCAAAACTCCAAATGCCATATTCTGGGGGCACTATCTTAATTGCTTTATCATAATGTTTAGAATCAATAACAATATAGTTAAATTCAAATACTTCACTATAATCATTTACTTGTTTCGCTAGCTTAGTTAAGTTATCTAATTCAGATTTAATTTCAAATGATTTAGAATCACCATTAATTGTAAGAAAGTCTACTCTGCTTGTATTTACTTTTATTTCAAAAGCAGCAATTACATCTAGATTAATGAATTCTTCAACGAGCATGGATTTTAAAGTACTTTCACCTTTGTATTTCGAAAGTAAGGTATCATTCACTAACTGATGTAGCTCATACTTACTTATTCCACTAAAATCTGTTAATCCAAAATATTCTGTAATTAGACTTTTTAATTTCGGAGCATAATCAAGCAGATTATAATTTTTAGCCAACGCTAAAACATTCTCTGCATTTATAGAATCTATATTTAGTGAGTTCTTAAACAAAATCTAGGGTTTCGTTTATTTAACATTGCTGGAATGAATGATGTAAAGGTACTACTCTTTAACGTATTTTAAAGAATGTGGTTGTTATTTTCCATCAGGTAATGGAAACCAATATCTAAATGCTACATATATTGTAGCTGTTAAACAACCTTCTATAGCACCAAATGCGAGAGCTTTATTTTGATTGAAGTCGTTTACACTATCAATTAATTTACCTAATACCATGAACCAGCCAATTAATACACAGATTGAAAAGATACTTTGCCAAAACATAGTAAATATGACCTTCATAACCTTGATTTGATCATCTGTCATATTTTGTCTTTATTAAGTTTATATATTTCTATAAAATCTTTATCCATCGGATGAAAACTATAAGATTCTTTTTCCAATTCTCTACAATGTTCACATTCTAGATATTCGGGAACTTGATTTAAATCTTTCATAGTAAGTATTATTCTATTACAATATGGACACATAATGCCAATGCTTTTTTCAAAATAATTTTGTTTGACCGCCATATTGCAATAGAATTTTGCTAGACGATATGGTAAATTGAAAAAGCTTCTTACATTTTCAATGTAGATTCTTTCAGTGTCAAGACCCGAAAGAATCGCTGTCTTTTCATTTATTATTTTTAAGAATCTCATTTATTATATTTTTGATTTGATGTACACTTTCTGGAAAAGATGTCACACTTAAATGTCCTTGTGATGGATCTATACTAAATGAATCACAAAAATAATCTACATTCTTGCCTTTATATCTGAACAACGTTTTTAAGATCGGATTATTCTTAATTTGATTATATTCTTGAGGATATACTTCTCTGACTGTATAATTCTCATCCATTGCCACTGTATTAGTAGATTTTGAATTTTTTGTCTTTAAATATTTTGAATCTATAATATTGTCATCCCAAAGCTTCTTTATTCCTTTGTGTAAATCACATTTGGTAATGTTATATCCCTGATTTATAAAAACGCTTTTGATAGAATCTAGTAAATAATTTTCATCATTTACTCTTGTAGTTTCTACAACCTTTTTTCCTACTTCACAATGGTCAGATAGGTTTTTTTCCAAAGTTGTAATCTGTACGATCAAATGAGAATTAATTACCGATATTTTTAAAGGTTGATAAAACTTTAAAATTCGTTCTTCAAATGGTCGGATAACTGAAATCTTAAACTCAATTTCTGGCAAACAAACTATAGAATAATCACTTGTGGTATTAGTTTGTTGAATTACACGTAAAGGAAAGTTAGTTGTGTTAAAGCTACTGGCTTTGAATGATTTTTCAATATTAAAAATGTAAACGTGTTGTCTAGTGTAATCAATATTTAAAGCAGAAAATTCGTGTATATCTTTTGCTTTGAATTGATTTAATATTCCTTCTATCACTTCACTAGATTTGCCAGGTAAATCGAAATGATCTTTAAGAGTTTTTACTGGGTATAATTTTAATAATCTAGTGTGTAGGTTACTTACACCATTCATAAAACTTGGGTTGGCGATCAATATATAAGATGAATGGTTGAAAAGCAATAAGTATTAAAAGCATTTTCTAATATTTGCGATTCAAGGTGAATTGAGCATATTAAGCGTTTAAACTTATTCCTGTTTTATCCATTTGGTATATGTAAAAACGGTTATCTTTTACTGTTGCCGACCATACTATAAAAGTAGTGAGAGTTGAAAAACGAAAAGCCGCGCGCTATTCCCAATCAGATTACAAAAAGTTTCTGCTATTTTATGAAGACGTATATACAGCAGATCGAAGCAAAGTGGTGTTGGTGAAAAAATAATAACGACGAAAGATCTCTTCTCCAGCGGGACGCTTGCGCCAACGGGGAATAAAAAAATTCTTTGCAGGACTTAAATCCTATGCGGGAAAAAATTAGCTTGGCATAGACATGATTTCTTTAGTGTACTTGGCTTTGTATTCTAAGGGTGAAAGTCCAGTAACCTTTTTGAATACATCGCGAAAAGCCTTCAAATCAGAATATCCAGCTTCGTACATCACCTCTTGAACAGTTTTTCGGGAAGTCTCCAGCTGCTTTTTAGCTATTTCTACTTTTACACGCTGCACATATTCAATAGGTGTATTACCAGTAGCTTTAATAAATCGTCTATCCAAACTCCTTCTGCTTACAGCCAGTTTTTTTGCAAGGTTTTCAACAGATAATTTATCAATTGGGTTTTTTTCAATGAATTCCTGAGCTTTCAAAACAACAACATCATCATGAGATTTTTGCCCATTAAAAACAATATAGGGTGACTGACTGCTTCTATCTATATCAACTTGAAATAATTTAGAGCATAGAATAGCCATCTCTCTTCCATAATGCTTTTCCAATAAGTAAAGTATTAAATTCATAAATGAAAACGCACCCCCACAAGTGTATAAGCCATGTTCATGCGTTATTACCTGATCAGCAACTAAATTCACTTTCGGAAACATGCTTCGAAACTTTTCCGCATCATTCCAATGGATAGAGCATTTTTTATCATCAACCAAACCACTTGCTGCAAGAACATACGCTCCTGTACAAAGACTTGCTACCTCAGCACCATTCTTATATTGAGATACAATCCACTCCACTGTTTTTTTGTTTAGTTTAATATTCTGCTCTGGACTGGTTTGAGGTAAGAATGCAGGTATAATAACTAAATCTGTTTTCTTTATTTTAGCTATATCTTCAACAGGAGTAACTGAAAATAGACCATTGTAAACATTTACTTTTTTTGTGATTCCCGCAATAATTATTGTTTCAAAAACTGGCTTTCCACCTTTCATTACATGATGTTTTTCAGCCTGCATAAATGCCATAAAGGTACTTATGATTGTTATGGGGTTTGGTTGACCATCGGGAACTAAAATGGTAAGATGCTTCATTTAAATTGTTTTTGACAAAAATAGTAAAACAAGTTGTCCATATCAACCCTCAACATTGTCTGATTTTCACTACCACATTTATTAAATTAGACACTACTTTTGCTTAGCATTAATTAAAACTTCGAAAAAATGAAAAACGCAATCAATTGGTTTGAAATACCAGTTAAAAATTTCGACAAGGCAAAAACTTTTTATGAAACAATTTTGGACTCTAAAATGCAGCCGATGGAAATGCCCGGAATGAAATCAGCTTTCTTTCCTGCTGATTTACAGAATGGCATTGGTGGATGTATTACGGAAGCGAAAGGTTATGAGCCGTCTAAAAATGGATCTTTAATTTATTTGAATGGCGGCGAAGACTTAAGTGTTGCCCTTTCAAAAGTTGAAAAGGCAGGAGGTAAGATTCTTATGCCCAAAACTGCTATTGGTCAAAATGGTTTCATGGCGCACTTTGAAGATACAGAAGGGAATAAAGTTGCACTTCATTCAATGAAATAACATCATGAGTAAGTTGCAAGCAAGAAACGAGGCCGTTATAAATGCTCCAATAACTAGCATCTGGGCAATCATCACAGACATCAATGTCCTGCCCAAAATAAATCCAGGTGTAATCAAAGCGTCAGGCCGGATGGACAAGCAAGGTGAAACAAGAACCTGTGAAATGGATAATAAAGGGAGAAAAGGTACAATGACAGAAAAGCTAATTGAGCTTGTTCCCGAAAAAAAAACCGTTTGGGCAATTGAAAGCGACACAATGGGAATGAGTAAAATGCTTAAGGACCCACGCTTTTGTTTCTACCTTGAAAAACTTGATAATAATAAAACTAAAATAGTGAATGAGTCTTATTATGAGCCGGCAACATTTATGGCCAAAGTAATGAATGCGTTGATGATGAAAAAAATGATGGGTAAAATACAAGGTCAAATTCTTTCTAACATTAAATCAATCGCTGAAAAATAATATACAATGGCATTTGACAAAAAATTAGCAGATAGGATCCGGAATCTTTAGTCCACATTAAAAAGCTTGAAGTTTACAGGTAAGCAAAAACCTTCAATCGCCATGTTAAATTTTTATTAAACATGGCGATTGACAGAAAAGGCTTTCGTGTACCGAAAGCCTTTTCTCTTGTAGTGGTTAAAAATATTTCTTGTAATGGGTTTATTGTCCCGTCTGCTGTTGTAACTGTTGATTTCTGTAATTCCTTTTCTTAAGAATGTTGAGGTAATGCAAGGCAAGTTTATTCCTATAATCCGTATAGGATTTAGAGGCCCAATTCATAGCGGTATTTAGATCTCCATTGATCTCATTGATGATTGCCATGTTGTAAGTTGCTCTTCCTGCTACCTTCATTTTTGGATTTGAAACTTCTTTGTTCCACAGTTCGGCAGCCCCATCCCAGTTGCCTGTTTGTGCTCTGCGTTTTGCTATTTTAAAATTGTTGGTGCCTCTTACAAAATACGTTCTCGTGACACGTACCTTGAAAGGAAGTATTCTCAAGGCATAGCCATGCCCGATTCGATTACTGGCCTCTATAACCATTTCTTTTCTTCCAACGATGGCTTGAGCAGCTACCACAGGGCTGATGCCCCGCCCTGATGAAACAACATTTTGATCGGCAATGAATTCATCGATTATAAATTTATTAACCGGATCATAAATTCTCCAACCGGTCTTGATTAACGTGCTGATGCTTGCCTCTTGTTCTATAGCAGGAATCTTAATACCAAAAGGATTGGTGATCTCAATAGGAATGGCTTTGTAAGCAATGTGAGCGTCGGTATCGTAGAAAGAGAGTACAAACAAAAGATCAACTTGATTTTCAAAACAAATTTGTTGCACTTTATCCCAAGAGAGAGGAGCAGGGAAAACACCAAGTCCGGGACTCCTGACATTTGCACTGTCAATGATTTTAATGGATGAAAACCTGTTATTGTTGGTCAGCTCATCGAATAAACCGGTTACAGCAGCATGGGCTCCATCTTTATCCAGGTTTTTTCCTTCTGCTGAAAAGATCTTATCGAGATCATCCAGTTTTTTCATTTTATCGGAAGGTAGGGTCTGATCGATAATGCCTACTCTTTGTGCATTGGGAGGAAGGAATACCGGTGAGGGTTCTACAACATTCATCGTTAAATAGTTGGTAGAGCTGCAGGAACAAAGAAGGGCCATGAGTAATACTCCTGCCATTTTAGATAGGTAATTTTGTTTCATCTTTTTACTTTTTTCTATTCGTATGGAATATATTAAAAATGAACAACTTTTAGACTCTGTTTTGATTGAAATAGAAAAAAGAACCAAGAAGCAGCTAATTATTGCCTTACGAAATAATGGTACCTGAGTTTCCATATGGTTTAAAAAGTTATGTTCAATTCTCTCAAGTTTAAAGCCAAGAGCGGTTAATTCTTTAGCCGAGTATCAGTAAGAGGAGATTTACCAGTTGATGCCAGCAGCGTTGTACGTTGTACATCACTAGTCCTTTGGGTAAAACATGCTGCAATACTAAGACAGCTCCACAGCTTTTGCAAATAGGGTATTCCGGAAACGACGTTTTATTCCGATTGTTCTTATTGTTCCATTTGTGCTGAAAAAGGACAATTGTTTTTACAACTGTGTTTTTAAATTGCAGTGCAAAACGGTTCGTAAATGTATGGAGAATGTATGCCGAGTGTATGGGGCTCCGTATGCTTTCCGTATGAGGAGTGTATGAGGAGTGTATGAGGAGTGTATGGAGAGTGTATGGAAGGTGTATGGAAAGTATATGGGAGATGCATGGGAGGTGTATGAAAGGAGTACACTTTGACCATGTGGCATGACACTGCGTTGATCTTTGATTTTTTTCTTATATTGAATGGTCTAACAATCTCGCTATGAAATATATCCTGAGTAGTCTATTCTTGGGAATGTCCCTTTGGACTGCTGCTCAAAACCTCATTCTTGATCCCGGAGCTGAAACAGATCCTCTGTCTTCAGGATGGGTGAATGTTGCAGGTTACTGGGTCAGCGGATCGGAAGTGCCTGCGCACAGCGGTAATTATCATTTCTATGCCGGTGGTTCTGCCGGTGCCGGTGTATTGAGTGAATTGTACCAGGATGTGAATGTGTCTGCCGATGCGGCCTCCATTGATGCGGGATTAGCGACCTTCAACTTTTCTGTGTGGATGCGTTCCTATAGCTTTAGTTTGAGTGGGTGGAACGATAGAGGAAGAGTATATGTGGAATACAGGGATGCTTCCTCTGCGGTATTGTCAACCTATGATACAGGCAACCAGGGATCGTCTTCCTGGGTGCAGTATACCAATGCAAGAACAGCACCGGTGGGTACACGTACCATACGCATTCGTCTGGTCACAGAAGCATTGGTAGGTAGTGATGCCGACGGATATTTTGATGATCTGTCTTTGACCTACACGTCGCCCATGCCAGTTGATCTTATTTTTTTCAAGGCAACAGAGTCGGCTACTCACATTGAACTCAATTGGGCAACAGCTGCCGAAACTTCCAACGCTTTCTTTACACTGGAAAAATCACCGGATGCTCGCCAGTGGAAGGTGTTGGATACCATAGATGGTGCGGGCAACACGCAACAACTTTCTTCCTACGGGTTCACCGATGAACAACCCCTTTCAGGTGTTCAATATTACCGCCTGACACAAACGGATGTTAACGGAACAAAGACAAGTTATCCCATCATTTCTGAAATGTTCGGTGATGGTACTCCGATACTGCTCCTGTATCCCAATCCTGCTGAGGGACAATTGAACGTAAGCGCAGGCAAAGAGATGATCAAATCCTTGCGTGTCTTCTCCGCTTCAGGACAGCTATTATGGTCTTCGCAGGATATGTTGGTACAGGAATACCTGTTGGATTGGTCTCATCAGCCGGCAGGGTATTATACCGTTGAAGTGCTTACGGAACAAGGCATGCAGAGAGGCTTGT
>DATHPB010000361.1:0-12111 GCA_035484295.1 Cytophagaceae bacterium | reverse complement strand
AGACATCAACGAAATCAAATCGAATATAGACCGTTACATTGCCATGTGTGAAACAGGTAAACAATTGGTAAAGGACTCCCTGAGCTTGATCATTGAAAACATGGGACCCGTTGTAAATTCCAAATATCCCGATTACGTTCCTGTCGTTTCAGCTGATGAAACCGAACTCATTTTTACTTCACGAAGACCCACTACAACTGGCGGCAAGAAAGATCCTCAGGACAATCAGTATTTCGAAGACGTATACATTTCAACCAAGGACTCCGCTACTGGTCAATGGACCTCTCCAAGAGATTTGGGACCACAAGTAAACTCTGCTGAGCACGATGCCAGCGTTGGTTTATCACCTGACGGACACAAGCTATTTATTTACCGTGCAGAATTTTCACGTAAACAATCGGGCGATATTTATTTGAGTACATTGGGAGCAAACGGATGGTCCAAACCCAAACGTATGGAGAGTCCCATCAATACAGAATACTGGGAACCTAGTGCTTCACTGACCAATGATGAGAAAACTATTTTTGTTTCCAGCAACCGTCCTGGAGGATATGGAGGAACAGACATATACATCATAAAAAGAAAAGACGACAGCACGTGGGGAGAAGCCGTGAACCTAGGACCCAAAGTCAATACAGCATTTGATGAAGATGCACCCTACATTCATCCCGATAAAAAAACATTATTCTTCAGTTCAAGAGGACACAATACAATGGGAGGATTCGACATCTTCACGACTACCCTTACACCTCTTACCGACAGTACCGAAGAATGGGCAAGTCCTGTCAATGCCGGTTATCCCATCAATACCTCTGACGACGACATTTACTTTGTCTGGTCCGCAGACGGCACCAAAGGTTATTTCTCTTCCTGGCGCGATGACTCGTATGGAGAAAAAGATTTGTACGTGATTCATCAACCAAATGCGACGGTATTGAAAGGTAATATTTACGACGAAGAAACCCGTCTGCCTTTAAAAGCCAATGTTACCGTAAAGAACATGGACAACAACGAAATGATTGGTGTGTTTACCACAGACTCTAGCGGTTATTACGAATTGAAACTACCACACGGTACCAACTACTCCATTACAGCAGAAGCAGAGTCTCATCTCTTTCAATCGACCAGTGTGCAGATTGATCCCAAGCTGGCGAGCCAGGAAATTAAAAAAGACATTTACCTGCAACCGGTAAAAGAAGGGTTGTCTATTGTACTCAACAACATCTTCTTTGATTTCGACAAAGCCACTTTACGCAGCGAATCAGATGCCGAGCTTGAAAATCTTTATGCCTTTTTAATCAAGTACCCGGAATTGAAAGTAGAGCTATCGGGTCATACCGACGCTTTTGGCAGCGATCGTTACAATCAAAAATTATCGGAAAAAAGAGCCAAAGCGGTTGTTGCTTACCTCATCAAAAAAGGAATACCTAAAGCAAAACTGGTCGCAAAAGGTTATGGAGAAAGTAAACCCATCGAAAGCAACGATACCGATGAAGGGCGGCAACTCAATCGAAGAACCGAATTAAAAATCATTGACGACAACTTCAATGTCCTCACCAGTTATAAAAATACCACCATCAAATATAAAAACGAATTCAAAGGTGAAATCACGGCAAGTGGAAGAACAAGCGGTGCAAAACAAAACTTCGAGACGTTGCCCAAAGAACAACCGCTTGAGAACAGCAGTTCACAAGACACTCGAACTTCTTTTTATTCCGGCGTTGAATACCGCAGAGGAAATAAGTATTATCTTCCCTTACAACAACCGAAGACCGAAGCTTTATTGAAACCCAAAGTTCATTTTATCTTTCACGTCACTTCCAACTTGACTCTTTACTCTACTCAGCGTGTCATGGAAATGGTGGAGATCTTGCAGAAATATCCTTCTACAAAAGTTAAAATGGTTGCTTACGCTGATCTGAGTGGAGCTTCTTTCCTTACAAAAGAAACAGCGGAAAAAAGACTCGCGACGGTACAAAAAATATTGACAGAACAAGGCATAGAAACAAGCAGGCTTTCCTCTGAAGTGAAAGCACTTGAGGCCAACACTTCAGGAGACCCTGAAGATGATATTCATAACCGACGCATAGAATTCATTACTACAGAATAATATACATTGATGAAAATAAAAAAGAACATCGCATTACTTCTTTGTACCGTTCTATTGACGATGGTACAAAGCATGGCACAAACTTTCGAAGGTTATATAAAATATGCCTTCGTGGTAGATTTAGGAGCGGAAAATAGCGCCAAGATGGCTGCAGCCAGCGAGAACATGAATACCCCTGAAATGAAGGCACAGCTGGACGCCATGAAGCAGAAAATGAATGATCCCGAGTTTAAAAAAATGATGGATTCCAATCCTCAGTTTAAAGCACAAATGGAGGCCATGATGGCCATGTCAAGTACAGGCAACAACGATAGTCCGGGTAAAAATAGTTTGCTCCCTAAAGACATCATCATCTCATTTAAAAACGGAAACAGTTTGTACAAAATGAACGGAGGAACATCTGTCCTGGTTGGGGATGTTTTATACCTGAAAGACAAAGACCAATCTTATCAAATTTTTAAAGAGCGTAAAACGTACAAAATTGTTCCTAAAGGAGAGCAAAAGAAAAGTACTGCTATAGTAACGAAGACTGGAGAAACACTACAATTACTTGGTCATCCGTGCACGAAGTACATCGTCAAAGATGGAGAGACTAACATGAACATCTGGGCCACGACGGATTTAAAAAATCTTTACGACCAGATGAAAAAAGCCTCTGTAGGAAAAGAACGAAACTTATACATGGAACAGATCGATGGCATTCCTTTGAAAGTAGAACGTAAATCGAAAGACATGCGCTTTACAATGGAGGTAATAGAGTTAAAAGAGCAGGTACAAAACAGCACCGATTTTGCCATTCCTACGGATTATACTGAAGAGAAGGTACCTGAGACAAAATAAAAACGCAAATAACCCAAAACAAAAAGCCACTGACAAGCAGTGGCTTTTTTAGTGACCTCGTCAGGATTCAAACCTGAAACCTCTTGAGCCGTAATCAAGTGCTCTATTCAATTGAGCTACGAGGCCATTTCCCATTGGGAGTCTGCAAAGATAGTATTTTCGTTTAATAATTAAAATCCTTTCATCATTTTTGAATTGGCAGCCTGCTTGATCAGTACTTTAAGACTCGTCTTTACAATAGCTCCCATGTTTGTACAAGTCAAAAAATCAGGGTCTTTGTAATATTTGGAGAGTTCTTTTTTCAACAAAGCCACATTTTCCGCTGGGGCAATATTGTCTTTCATCACAGCATCTCCCAACTCTTTGATCCGGTACCGGGCTGCCCTCAATCGGGTAGCCATCATAGAGCGTTCTTCTTTCTGGTATTGACGCACGCTCTCTGCCGATAAGACTTCGCTGCAAATCTCCACAATGGGTCGATTGGAATCGTAATACTGTGGCATGTACACAAATTTTCTACCATCGTACGATTGCTGATCAAAATCAATAGCCCTGATCCTGTAATGAACTTCTTCAAAATCAGGAGTGATTTCCACTACAAAATTGGAAGAATGCATATCGCCCAACAATCGGACGAAGGAACGTTCATTGAACTTGACAAACTCCTTGGCCAGGCGGCGTTTATTGACCGTACCGGAGTTCAGATAGGTTTTCATGAACATGTCACCGGGAATACCAATGATATGCTCTTCAATCAACGTATCTCCGTCTACAATATAGCTGATGCTGTTGGGAGACAAGAGATGCTCTAGCTCCAAACCATAAACCCGGGATGCATCCGCACGCTTGATGTAAAAATAATCGAAGTTGTCGTTCAGCTTATTTACAATGCGCACCCTGTAAGGCTTGCTGTTTCCATATACACAAAGATCAATGCGGTCAATGTATAAATCCTCCATTACCGACAAGTCACCATCTGTTTTGAGAATGGAATAAGTTTTTTTCAGTCCATTGTAAATAGAGAACATATCGTCCTGGGAATAATAGACGGTTTCCCATAAGGTATCTTTATCATTCTCATCGCGTAAGGAAACGGAATGCTGATAACGCACCAAATCAAAATAAGAAATCGGCATTTTACGCTCGCGGTCGTAGCTGAACAAATACTTTCGTAAGTATTTGCTGATGGCATAGTGTTGCTTTTTCTTGCTGATGCGTATCATAAAAAGAGATAATAGTATAAATTTATCAATTATTCATTTACATAACAGCATGTCGGTCGTAACCTTTATTATAAACCCAACGTCAGGAACAGGTAAAAGCAAGAAGATTCCATTATTAATTCATTCTTATTTTTCCAGGACCGGCAATTCGTACCGCATTCGTTTTACAGAATATGCAGGACACGCTAAAGTCATCGTCAATGAGGAGATTGCGAACGGAGCACGCACGATTGTAGCTGTCGGCGGAGACGGAACAGTCAATGAGGTTGCTTCCGGTTTGTTACACAGCGAAGCCGCATTGGGTATTGTTCCTACCGGATCAGGCAATGGATTGGCAAGGCACCTGAACATTCCCATGAAAGCAAAGAAAGCTCTGCAAGTGATAGCCGAAGGAAACGCGATCAGCATAGACTCCGGCGAAGTAAATGGCCAGGCATTTTTCTGCACGGCAGGTATCGGTTTCGATGCAACAGTAGCAGAGCGGTTCAGCAGCATCAAAGGGCGCGGACTGATCAATTATATCAAGGCCAGTTTGAACGAATACCAAAGATTTACTTTTGAAAAAGCTACGGATAAGAACAATCATGTGTACCAGGGTTTTCTCTTAAGTATTTGCAACGCCAATCAATACGGCAATAACGCGTTCATTTGTCCTAAAGCCCAAATCAATGACGGTCAATTAAATCTCGTAGAGGTCGCACCTTTAACCCTATGGCAATTACCTATTTTCCTTTTTCAACTGTTGAACAAAAGACTCTCACAAAATAAATTTTATGTTCACCATCCCTTTTCTTCCATGACCTTGAAAAGAATGAAGCCAGGACCCTTACACATCGATGGAGATCCCGTAGAACATGTGGCAGAAATCACCATTCGCTGCGTTCCAAAAAGTTTGAATATCATAATTCCTGCTTCTCAATAAGTTTTAACCGCTTTTTCAGTAAAAGATCCAAATGTCCAAAGACTGAGCAGCATATTACATCTCTTCACTATTAGGAATGAGATATAAAGAATCATAAGGTTTTTTCATTTGATTAAACAAACAGAACCATTGTCTTCCTATTTTTCAATAAACTTTTTACTTTTTTAAAAAATTCAGAAAAAAAATAAAAAATATTTCTGCTCTATAGGAGCTTCTGAATATCGAAAAAATACCAAAAAAAGTGCTCCCCAATTGTTTGTTAAAAGTTGTCACATCCATAAAATAAGTTTTAGCAACTGTTTTAGTGAGATCAAAAAGTTTTCTAAGCGTACGCGTATCGATTATATTATTTATGAAATAATATAATTTTTCAATTTATAACACAAGCCGAAACCCCTCGTATACCCTTCATTACCTTTGTTCTACGATTTGTATATAGAATTATAAATCTTTTATTTGTACAAAAATTGACAAAACAATACACCGTTTGCGGATGCTAACAGCAATGAAAAAAATAGTACTTTCTTTTAGCTTTTTACTATTCCCATTTTTGGCTATCGGTCAATTTCAACTCAATGGAGTGACCGTCAATTTGGGTGGAGGAACTTATCAGCTCACTCAAGCTATAAATAATGAATTTGGAGCCATGTGGTATAAGCTCCAGCATAATCTGAACAAACCTTTTAATGTAAAGGGACAATTGAATTTTGGAGCAGATCCCGGAGGAGCAGATGGGCTTACTTTCGTGATGCAAAATAATTGCTTGTCCGCCGGTAGCGGAGGAGGAGGATTGGGTTACTCCGGCATGCCCGGCCAATCTATTGCCGTAGAATTTGACACGTATCAAAATATAGCTGGAACAGGTGCAGAGTTAAATAACGATCCTACTTACGATCACATCGCTTTTGAAAAAAATGGGGATGTCGTCCATTCCATTACAGGTACACCTAACCCAAATGATTTATTTGGACCTGTACAAATGGATCCTGTCCTTACAAATTTAAAAACAGGATTATGGTACAGTTTTCAAATTAACTACAACCCTACTACTAAACTGTTAACCGTTTACTTCAACAACTCTTTGAGGGTATCTACAGTTTATGATCTCCAGGCCAATGTATTTACAGCTAGCCCTTGGGTATACTGGGGCTTCACCTCTTCCACCGGAGGACATAACAACATACAACAAATTAAACTCGACACCACCAACACTACTCATCTTCTACAAGACACCACGATTTGCAGTGGTTCTATCCCTGTTACACTTGACCCTCTTGCAAACCTGAGAGGAACGGATCTTGCACTCAACAATCCCATTCATGCGTCAAGCAATCAAATCAGCGCTTCTCTCATGGTTGATGGCAATCTAGGCAGTCGATGGGAAAGTGTGTGGCAGGTAGATCCGCAATGGGTCTTTGTAGATTTACAATCTCCTACTAACCTTGATAGTGTTACCATAGATTGGGAAGCTGCTTATGCTACATCCTTTTTACTTCAAACCTCTACAGATTCCGTTGCCTGGACTACTGTCTACTCAACAACAACAAATCCCGGAGGCCATAACTCTATTCCATTGACTGGTATCAACAACGTCAGGTATGTCAGAATATACGGTACTGCACGATCCTTATCTGCTTATGGCTATTCGATCTGGGAATTCAGAGTATACGGGCAACCCAATTACTTATGGTCAACAAACAATGGGACCAATTCAACCATCAGTCCCGACATTTATAGTTCTAGCGTAACATTAACACCAACCGTCACTACCACCTATTCTGTTGAAATTCCTGATCCTTGTCTGGGTTTTACAACTTACAATATGACCGTTACGATAAGCTGCCCTATGCCCGTAGAACTTGTTTCCTTTGACGTGGCTCATGTACAAAACAAAGGACATGTCACCTGGATTACATCATTGGAGCTTAACACCAATGACTTCACCGTCATGCGATCGTTGGATGGAACATACTTTGTTCCCATTGGACGCGTAACAGCAGCAGGTGATAGTCATACAGCACGGTCTTATTATTTCGACGATACCAATTTACCGGAGAATGGTACAGTATATTATCAGTTGATCACAACAGACATTGACGGCAGTACCCACAATAGTTCGATCAAAAAAATAACCTTGCAAGAAACAGCTGATGCTTACATACAAAATCCTGTCTTCGATGCAGAGACCGCACTTGTCATACCAGGTGAAACAGAATCATTGGAACTCACTGTTGTGGATGCTTTAGGTCGTGTGCTGCTGCAGGAATACCACACCCATGTCTCCGGACCTGTTTACTTTGGAAAAACACTTCCTCCCTCTGTAGGGTTTTATGTGGCGATCGTGCAAACCGAATCGTTGAATAAAACTTTCAAGATCGTGAAAAGAAAATAATATCTTACAATCATAGTCAACCTGCTTGCTATGAAATTCGCTTGTCAGGTATACAAACTTGAACCATTCAATAAATTTTTGAATAAAGAATAATTAATCTTTTCATTTTTTCATTTTTCACCTCATGTATGCGAATGTTATACCTTCCCTTTCATTTTGAAAACCATACCCTGTCAAAATGAAATAAAAAAATACATTTCAACTATTTCTATTTTAAAAAATAGTTTTCTAATCTATAGAACAAGAGCTGTTTGACTGTGTTTAGTCATAACTGGCATAACAAGGCATGTCTTTTGACTAACGGAAAATCATTGGCATCAATGCATACCGTTAACATTATACTGACATGAAAAAAATTATACTAGCACTCATCTTGCTTTTAAGTCATCGTTTGATGGCACAAACAATTACTCCACGAGAAAAACAAGAGATCATCCAACAATTAAAAAAGGAATTGTTGCAAGCCGATAGTTTGAAAAAAGCAACCACAGAAATTGAAGAGATTGATTCCTTGGAAGAAGATCAAGTAACCTTAAATAAACAAAAGGGCGAATGGCTAGAAGGTTACGATGTATCCTGGTGGAACGGGGGAGACAGAAGATCAAAACCTACTTTAGCGGGCAAATATTTTACTCCTACAGTAATGCTCGATATCAATGGCACTTATTCATTTGCAAATCCCATTGATAACACGGTAGTAGGTTCTACTGCTTTAGGTAGAAATAATGAAATTCAATTGGCTGCTGCATTTATAGGCGGAGATTTTCATTATAAAGGTGCTCGCGCCCGTCTTATAGCCATGTATGGAACAAACTCCACTGTCATACCACGTGATGATATTAGTTTTTATCGCGGCCAATATCACCTTGACAATGCCTATCGTTACTTAGGTGAAGCGAATGCCGGTTATCATTTTAATGTGTTACACGGTATCAATGTAGATGCAGGTATGTTTGTATCCTATATCGGTCTTAACTCATACTACCAAGTAGAAAACTGGGAATACCAAGCCTCTTACACTTCTGACAATACACCTTGGTTCTTCAATGGTATTAGAGTACAAGTTCATGTAAATAAACATTTGAAAATTGAACCTTGGCTTATTAATGGCTGGCAAAGTTATGGTATGATCAATCATCAACCGGGTATAGGCGGAAACATTACCTGGTGTCCGAATGAAAATGTAAAGTTATTAACCAACGATTACTACGGTGCCGATGCTGCACTTATTCCCGGACGGAAAAGATTTCACTCGGATAACAGCGCATTGTTCAGGTATTATAATTCTCCTAAATCAACCGGTATTAGCAAAATGGCCTTTTCACTTACGGCCGATGTTGGTTTTGAAAAAGGAGGAGGTGTCAATGGTTTCACCAGCAGCGATGCCAATGGACCAGCACAATATTTTCTTAGTGCTATGTTTTATAATCGCATATGGTTTCATAAAGATCACTTCGCCTGGACAATCGGTGGTGGCTTCATCCAAAATCCAGGACGCTATTTAGTTCTTGCGCCAACAGGAGATGCCAGTCCACAACCTAACCCGAACAATCCCACTACTACGGAAGGAACTCATCCTTTCAGTGCAAATCCTGGTGATCAATTTACCGGCTGGGATTGTTCTACGAATTTTGATTGGATGCCCAACCGACACATCACCTTTCGTTTAGAATATGTACATCGGCATGCAAACGTCGGTTATTTTGCAGGACATGGCGGTGTCACATCTCCTTCTGGATGGACGACAACATCAATTCCTTCAGACTGGACACCAGACCTTGTAAAGACAGAAGACCGGGTAATTTTCGCTCTGCTTTTCCGTCTATAAACATTAGAAATCTATAGACACCTTTTACAGTGATGAATTGTAAAAGGTGTCTATAGTATTTTATAATTTCAGGCTTCTGCGAAACAATCAGATTGGCTATAAGAAAATAACTTTCTCAAGGATGGTAGAGATTGCCAATTAATTTTTACTTTTAAATGACATGACACTCTCTAAACACTAAACACCTTGCACAAAGTATTAATCATTGACGACGAAGAAAAACTACGCAACTTATTGAGTCGCATCATCGCACTGGAAGGTTATGAAGTGCAGGAAGCATCGAATGGCAAGGCGGGTTTGAAAAAATTAGAATCGTATGATATAGATGTCATTTTATGCGATGTTAAACTACCTGATGCCAGTGGAGTTCAATTAGTGAAAGACATCAAGACAAAGTATCCGATGGTCGAAACGATTGTCATGACCGCCTACGGAAATATTCCGGACGGTGTACAAGCCATGAAGAACGGAGCCTTTGACTACATCACAAAAGGAGATGACAATAATAAAATCATTCCTCTTCTGGCACGTGCCACAGAAAAAGCGACTTTGCAAAAAAGAATTTCTGCGCTTGAGAAACAGGTCAATAAAAAATATTCCTTTGAAAACATCATTGGAAAATCCAAAGCTATTCTTCAAGCGGTAGAACTTGCCAAAAAAGTGGCACCGACAGACACCAGTGTTTTACTGCTAGGAGAAACAGGTACAGGCAAAGAAGTTGTTGCACAAGCCATTCATCAAGAAAGTCAACGCAAGAATAAATCTTTTGTCGCCATCAACTGTTCTGCCTTTGGAAAAGATATATTAGAAAGTGAACTGTTCGGATATAAAGCAGGTGCATTTACAGGAGCTGTAAAAGATAAAAAAGGATTGCTGGAAGAAGCACATAACGGTACGCTCTTTTTAGATGAACTTGGTGAGATGAGCTTGGAACTGCAAGCAAAGCTTTTGCGTGTATTGGAAACCGGTGAATTCATCAAAGTCGGAGATACCAAATCTACCAAAGTCAATGTACGCCTCATTGCGGCTACACATAAGGACTTGTTGAAAGAAGCCGAACAAGGACACTTCCGAAGCGACTTGTATTACAGACTTTCCGTCTTTCAAATTATTTTACCTGCATTGAAAGACCGAATCAACGACATAGAATTATTGGCCAAGTATTTTTTAACCATGTACACTGATAAAGCCAATAAAAAAATTCCAGGCATTGGCACTGCATATTTGGAACGATTGAAATTACATTCCTGGCCAGGAAATATCAGGGAATTAAAAAATGTCATCGAACGCAGTGTGATTCTTCATACATCAGGAGAACTGTCGATAGATTCTTTACCTATGGAAATTTTGCAGCACACCACGTCTTCCGATGGAAAAATACTTTCCGCTTTTGATCTGTCCAGTGTTGAACAGCTCCACATCCGGAAAGTATTGAATTATACCAATGGCAACAAAACAGAAACCGCACGTTTGCTGAACATTGCATTGACCACGCTATATAGAAAGCTGGAAGAATACAACATTCATTAAACACCACCCCTTTCATAATGATAGCATCACCCTTTCAAAATGAAAGGGATTATTATTGCTTAAATTTTTTATTAAAAAGCATCTCGCTGTTAAACAATACTTTAACTGTTTTACACCAAAAGTGGATCGAGAATTGGTACAAGCTGTTCAACTGTCTTATACAATTATGATGATCACCCTACTTGTCATTACCGGATCGCTTTGCTTCTGGTTGTTTAGTAAATGTATTTATTGGTTCGAGAACATTTAAAGCTATGACTATCCTATTCTTTATCGCCATACTAGTCTTTGTTTACATGTGCTATGTATTATTAAAACCTGAAAAATTTTAACCTCTGATCGTATGTTGTACACAGAACTAATTGGAATCCTATTCGTTTTCTTCGCCAGCTTTCTGTTGGCCATTCCACTCGGCAAGTACATTGCTCGTGTTTATCAGGGAGAAAAAACAATACTTGATCCCGTTTTTAATCCCCTGGAAAAAATTTTCTTCAACGTAAGTGGCATCAACAGCAACGCCTCCATGAACTGGAAGCAGCATTTGTCAGCTATGCTCACCATCAACTTTGTTTGGTTTTTATTGGCCATAATGATCTTGATGAATCAGGCCTGGTTACCTTTTAATCCCGATGGTAATCCCAACATGTCCGCAGACCTCGCATTCAATACTTCCATTTCTTTTCTGGTCAATTGCAATCTCCAGCATTATTCCGGAGAAAGCGGGGTCTCTTATTTTTCTCAGATCTTTGCCTTGATGTTTTTGCAATTTGTATCGGCGGCGACAGGAATGGCAGCTGCAGCTGTATTGTTCAACGCGATGAAAGAAAAAATGTCTGATCGGTTGGGTAACTTCTACGATTACTTCATAAAAAGTGCCACAAGAATTTTATTACCTCTTTGCATCTTGGTTTCCATACTTCTCTTGTTCAGAGGAACACCCATGACAATAGAGGGTAAAGACACGATGATCTCTATGGAAGGAGATACGGTACAAGTATCACGCGGACCTGCAGCAGCTTTCATAGCCATCAAGCATTTGGGAACAAATGGTGGCGGCTTTTTCGGTGTCAACTCTGCACATCCATTTGAAAATCCCGATTACTTCACCAACATGGTTGAGGTGATTGCACAAACTATCATTCCTTTCGCGATGATATTTGCTTTAGGTTTTTATCTGAAGAGAAAAAAGCTGGTGTGGATGATTTTCGGAGTCATGACGCTAGGTTTTGTTTTGCTAGTGGTGCCGACTGTACTTACGGACGTACA
>DATHPB010000360.1:0-2745 GCA_035484295.1 Cytophagaceae bacterium | reverse complement strand
CAGGTAACGCAATCCTCCGTGAATGAGTTTGGTTGAACGGCCTGAGGTGCCTGAAGCGAAATCCGCTTTCTCTACCAGTAGCGTTTTTAATCCTCTGGAGGCCGCATCCAATGCTGCTCCGCAACCGGTTGCTCCTCCGCCGATGATGATGACATCCCACTCCTGTTCTGTTGCTTTATGAAAAGATTGTTCTCTGGATAAAAGGGATAACGCCATGATAAAAATTTAAGGACCAACTTTAGCTTTTACGAGCAATGTAATAATTGGTTGATCCGGAGCATTGGTATACACTATAATCTTTTTCTCTTCCACTCCCGAAAGACCTCTCGGATCCAAGGTGAAATAAAAAGTCGCGCTTTGCCCTGCCGCAACAGGAACAGGAGATTCCATTGCCAGGCAGCTGCAGGAAGTTTCTATTTTACGAATCACCAACGGAGATGTTCCTGCATTCTTTACCACAAAACTGCCCTCAGCCGGTTTATCCAATGGAATCTCATGCAGGTCGATTTCATTCAGCAACATTTGTACAACAGGTTTGGTGGCAGATGCTGCTGGTGCAGGAATAACTTTACCGATCAGGTACACGATGATTTCTTTTGGATTGCCTGGTTCGGCATACAGTTCTACTAGATCCGTATAATTACCCAGTTTGTTAGAACTGGCAAAGTCTATAGTGAAAGTGATGGTTGCTTCTTCTCCACCCATTAATTTTTCCGGTAATCCCTTCACTGCAACATAAGTCGGTTTCTTAAATTTAGAAGAGATAAAACGGACCGTTTCCTTACCTGTGTTTTTGATCTTGATGCTCTTTTCCACTTTCGCATTTTCCAGTACACTGCCTACCCTTATGTAATCGGAGGAAAGAACAACCTCACCGTAAGATGTTTCATTCGTATTGCCGTTCCATACTTTCACGGAAGGTTCCACATAAGACTTGATGTACAACTCTGTCATCACTGAATCGGGAAAAGAACGCAAGGTGATTTTACGCACAAAAGGTCCCGGACGGTTTTTAGGATTTACCCTTACTGTTATTTTAGCTTTAGCACCCGGCGCTATGGAGTCTTTGGGATAGCTGACAATCGTACATCCTCCGTGAGTATCCATCTCTTTGATCAGAGCAGAAGATGAAGACACATTGGTCAGTTTAAAATCCACTACCACATTACCCGTATCTTCAGGCATATAACCCAGGTCAATCTCCTTGTTTTCAAAAACCAATACCGACTGCGCCTTTGCCGATGTCACCATCAAGAAACAAACGACAAGGAAGAGAGAGAAGCGCGAGCGAGCGGCAATAGCTTTATACATGATATTTATGAAATTTTATAAAGTATTTCAGGGAAACCATAGTTACAACGAACGAAGATATTATTTTTGTTGCGGAAGCGCTAAGATTATTATCGAATACTATACACATGGCAAGAATACTTACCGGAATACAAAGCAGTGGAAAAACTCACTTGGGCAATATCTTAGGAGCCATCAAACCGGCCATAGAATTATCTAAACAACCAGGCAATGAATCGTTGTTTTTCATTGCAGACCTTCACACGCTGACGAGTTTAAAAGACGGAGAAGCCAGGAAAAACAATACCTACGCAGCCGCAGCAGCCTGGCTGGCTTGTGGTTTTGATACCGATAAAAATATCTTTTACCGTCAATCCGATATTCCCGAAGTATGCGAACTGGCGTGGATTCTCAACTGCCTGACACCGTACCCGATGTTAGCCAATGCGCATTCTTTCAAAGATAAATCCGAACGGTTATCCGATGTCAATGCCGGTTTGTTTACCTATCCTGTCCTGATGGCTGCGGATATCCTGCTCTACGATGCGGAACTAGTACCTGTTGGCAAAGATCAGGTTCAACATTTGGAAATCACACGCGACATTGCCGCTGCCTTTAACAAGCAATACGGTGAAACCTTCGTGATGCCGAATGTAAAAGTGAATGAATCGGTGATGACCATTCCGGGAACAGACGGACAAAAGATGAGCAAGTCTTACAACAACATCATTGATATTTTCTTACCGGAAAAGGAATTGCGTAAGCAAGTCATGTCCATTGTCACGGACAGCACCCCCATGGAAGAACCCAAGGATCCTGATACCTGCAATGTCTTTAAGATTTACCAACTCCTTGGCAACACCGAGCAGGTAGCGCAGATGAGACAAAATTTTTTAGGAGGTAATTATGGCTACGGTCATGCCAAGCAAGAATTGTATGAGTTGATTCTTTCGTTATACAAGACAGAACGAGAAGCCTATAATCATTTGATTACAAACAAAAACTTATTGGATCAGAAGTTGAAAGCCGGTGCTGAGAAAGCGAAAGCCATTGGATTGCCGGTATTGAAAAAAGTCAGAGAAAAAATCGGTTATTAATTAACAAAATGACTATCACTATCTGTATATCATACCCTGGCTGAAGACAAATAAAATAACAAATGACAAACACCAAAAAACAAATACATTCCACTAGTAAAACTTCTAACGTCTATTTTGTTTTTGATTTGGAGCTTGGTTTTTATTTGGAATTTGAGGTTTGTTACTTGTAATGTATCAATTGATCAGAAGCGGATGGTCATTATTAAAACAATGAGTAAGGAACTCAAGGATCCGATCCTCGCTCTCCTTACTCGTTGTTTATTTGTCTTGCCATAACACTTCTTTCTTCGTGCCAGCCACCAGCAATTCTATGCGCATAGGACTTGGTACAAACACCAGTCTTGTTTCTTTGTTA
>DATHPB010000359.1:0-5220 GCA_035484295.1 Cytophagaceae bacterium | reverse complement strand
GTTCAGGATACAAAGCGAAGACATTTTATTAGTACCACGCAAAAAGAAAATGGTCTTCAATGTATCGGATAAAGACAATGGTAACAACTTGAAAGTAAAAGTGAAGCTTACGAATAAAAAAACGGGTGAGGAAATATACCTGGACGAAAACAGTCAGCAAGACGGACGCTATACTGTTCACTTACGGGAAGGAGACGAATATTCCGTAGAAGTAAACAATGTAGAAGGATATACGTTTGTCAAAAAAGACTTGACAAGTGATGCCTCGGAAGTTTTTTCTATTCCGGTAAGCAAAATTAAAACAGGTACCTCGCTGGAGATCGAAGATATTCATTTTGATTTCAACAGTTATCGGTTGAGTCAAAACTCATATAAGGAATTGGACAAGCTGGTGGAATGGATGAAGACCAATGAAAAAGTGATGGTGCAGATTGAAGCGCACACCGATGACATTGGTTCGACAGAATTCAATCAAAATCTTTCTGACAAGCGGGCAAAAGAAATAGTTTTGTACCTGACAAAAAAGGGAATTCAATCCTCTCGTATGAAATCAAAAGGTTGGGGGAAGTCTAAGCCAAGAGCGGAGGGTGAAACGGAAGAAGCAAGAGCTTTGAACAGGAGAGTGGAATTGCATATACTCACTATCCAACAATAAAATTAGTATTCATCATTAATCGTAAACAGTGAATTTTTTTAAATCATCTAGTTTCTGTCTTTTTTTGTGCAGTATTCTTGTATTGAGTATGCAGCATGTTAACGGGCAAACGAAGAAGAAACATTTCCAACCGGATAAACATTTCATCGAATCCTATCCTAATTATTTATCGTTGGGTGTATATACCATTGCTCCTACAATCAACTATAAAATCAATCCGGAGGCAAAAGAACTAAGTGATAAGAATTTAAATTCGGATTACCGTGCAAACATTTCCAACATATTGGGTCTTACGTTTGGATACCGTGGCATTAACGTCGCCGTGGGATTTAAGGTGAGCTCCAACGATAAGAAAAAAGTAGACTATGCATCGAGTTCATACAGTTCTATTGCCGTTCGACTGAGACATCCGGTGTATTATCTGCTGTTCAAGTATTCCAAGGTAAAGGGATTGACGGATTTGAACGCAGCGAACAATACAGATTCAACAATTAAATATTTGAAACGAGGTGATATCGGTGTAACGGATTATCAATTCGAAGGCATTTATAATTTCAGCTGGAGGCGTTATTCTTATACGGCTCCTCTTACTTTTTTACAACGTCAATTAAGAAGTCATATTGGCATTTTATTGAAAGCGGGTTTGGCTTATAACGAAATATCCGCCGACTCAGGATTAGTGAGTGCAAGACAAAGACCGTATTTTCAGGATTTCAATGACATAGAAAAAATCAGTGGTTTTTCTATCAAGGCAGCGCCAGGTATAGGAGGCAACCTGATCTTTTTTAAACGCATGTATTTGTCCATGGCTTTCTTTATTGCGTACGATTTGTATTTATACAAGTATAAGAAGTTTAGTGACGGAAGCACGGCAAGCGGTCAAAGCTTTGTCGTTGTGTTTGATGGACGTGCAAGTTTAGGTTATCAATCGGAACGTTTTTACATAGGGCTTCGCTACGAAGGAGACAGCAGAGGCGCCAGCATCGTTCATACACGTGTAACGACTCAGTACAGTTATGTCGGATTTGAAGTCGGTTATCGTTTTAAAGCACCGGGCTTATTAAAGAAAGGCTTTGATAAAGTCTTAGGTGTTCAGAAATAAATGCCTCTTAAAAGTCAATCGTCAAGGAAAAATCTCCACTCCATGTTATCTTACCATTTTATTGACGGTGTGTAAAAATTGCCCAGTCTGTGATTTATTGTGAAGGGAAAGCAACAACCTTTTTGTTGTAACGTATAAGTGTAGTATGGTGTAAATTTATTTTTACACACAATTTGGCATAATGCGCTATCAAAACGAATGTTTCTTTTCTGATCATGAAAGAATATGTGTTAAAAATAGCATTTTTTTATCCCTTGGTGATGTCTCTGACAATCGCCTCTGAAGCTTTTTCACAAAAAAACAAACAACCTACTTTTGCTTACGAAACTCATGTATCTGCTCAAGATCACAAGGCTTTGCAAGACAAATACTGGTTTTACCGCTATCGCTTAACCACTGAATTTTTAAAGAAAGGAACCGGTGCTATAGGTGAAGCTTCCGGCTATAGCATTCCAGCTTGTCAAGCATATAAGGATAAGCAAGACATGTTACATTTTGGTGATGGAACGAGTTTTCTTGGAAATTACATGGGTGTGCTGGCAACAGAATATTTGCTGATGCGTCGGAGCAATTCGTCGGAAGAACGGTTGAAGGCAGTAAAAGAAGAACTTTATTACGCTATGAAAGCTTATGAGCGCCTGGATTACAACGCGGAAATCATAGTTCCTCCCTATAAAGATACAAGTCATGCTATACTGAACGGTTTTTTTCTGCGCGACGATGTAGATATAGACCATTACCTTTCAGACTTTGCTACACCCAATGATCCGGCCGGTGAAAAGAAAATAATTATATCAGACTATACTTCTGCCAAAGATGCTGATCCATGTACTTCAGAAGCTTTACGGTTTCCTACGGTTGATCAGATTTCTAATTTATTAGTGGGATTTGCATTGGTCGTAAAATGCATGGGAAATGAAACGTATGAGTTAAACGGTGAAGTATACGCTTTTAAGGCGCAAGCGAAACATTATACGCACACAATCATGACGTATATGAAAAGTGTGAATTACCTGATCAAGCATCCTACCGAAGGATGTGATGTACGCTATAACGAAGGAGGCTATTTGCTGGCCTATGGATTGGCACAGGCGGCACAAACTATCGTAGAAGAGAGATTTGGTGAGCCGATTGTTAAAGTAGGGTTTGGTGAAAATAACTTCACACCTTATGAGTCTTCCAATACCTTTCTGTCATCGGCAGTTTGGCAAAACAATATCAATTATCCTCAAGGACGGGATTTCTTTCGCCAAAACTTCGAAGCCAAAGAAGAGGATCGAAACAGCATGATGCGTTTTACCGATGCTGTGGTCGGTTCTGGCGGTTTGTATAGTTTTACCGATGCGCACGACTACAATAATGCCATTGTGGCTCAAGCTGCGGCTATTGCTAATGTGTTGAGAGTGGGTGTTATTCCTTATACACAGAAGGTGAAAATCATGGGAAAGAAGATTTCCCTGACGTGTTACGATGGGAATGTTCCTCAATATTTTATAGGTGCCTTGGGTTCTTACACACACCGTTTCCCTTTTCTCAAGGCTATCTCACAAATTGCTACTGCCTTGCCTGTTCTAAGTGTACCGTGTGACGGCTGCTTACCAGAGTTATCTATCAATACTACTTCTGTAGCCTTGAGTAATTATGGGAACATTGCTGACATCCAATATTTTGCTACTCTTCACCAGTTTTTGCATGGTAATGGCATTTATACGTATGACCATCACTTCCTATTGATGCTATTGAAAGAAGCTCCTGCTTCCGGTCCTCACTATAAACCATTCCGGGACCCATATAATCCACCAAGTAACGGAAACTGGAATACGAGAAGCGACAGCGAGGGTTCTTCCTGGTGGCAACAAGACAACCGCTGGGAGAAATCAGCAAGAACTCATGCTCCGGACTTTGGTGCCTGGAACGGTCTGGATTATATGATCGCCTACAACATGTTTTTACTGGTCAATGACCGTCGTTACGATATGCCGGTCATCAGCATGGACGAATACAGAACGAGTTACCTTCAACAACCTTTGGCTACGTCTTCGGATGGATCAGAAAAATTACTGCATGAATTCGATAATTGGACGATCGAGCATCACCAACCTTTGGTTTTAAAAACGAGTGAACTGCACTTGACCTATAAGCGATGCAAATTGAAATATTCCTTGGCACTATTTTGGCATCCTGTCTTGTAAAAGAGAAATATTCTGAGTGCTTATTGCCTTTAAGTATGACTGATTTATTTTCGTAACTCCAGGTATGAAAATTCGTTTCGATGAAGAGCATCAACTCGTCATTGGAATACAATAAATAATCCGATCCATTTTAATTATGTTAACACCTATTCGTTGTTTAATCGCCGAAGACGATGTAGATGACCAAGAGATTTTCTCCATTGCTGTGAGTGAATTGGACAAATCGTATGATTGCACTTATACCCTGAACGGTATTGAAGCGTTGGAGCAGTTAAATGGTAGTGCAGAACTTCCTGATTATATTTTTCTTGACTTGAATATGCCTCGTATGAATGGTATACAATGTCTGGAAGAAATAAAAAAACAAGAACGTTTATCTCATATCCCTGTAGTGATTTATTCTACGTCATCAGGGCAAAATTTTATAGACGAAGCTCTCCTTCATGGAGCTGCCAGCTTTATCACCAAGCCTCCGCGCATCAGTGAACTGGTAACAATGTTAAACGATTTTTTTTCTAACCAGACCATTAAAAGCTAACTTATCAGTGGTAATTTGAGGGTAGTACCCAGGTTATATTCCCATTTTTATCAGCGACAAGGTCAGTCTGATTTTGTGGTATTCTACTTCTCCATTGAGTTTTTTAAAAATTGGTTTTAAGGCATGAGTCTCTCCGATTTCAATTACAGCCTCTCTGACACGCTGTTCGTCTGCTTGTGGTACGAACTTCCGCAAATCAATGGATTCACCTTGCTCTGCAAGTTGTGCAAGGTGAGACCAGATCGTTGTAGGACTCATTTCTCGTTGTCTGGCAATGTCTTCTATCTCCAATCCCTGACGATACAATTCCAATGTTGTTTTGTAAGTGTCTCCTTTCTGAACTTTTTTCAGTGTACCTACACGTTGTTGCAAAAAAGATTGTATGCTTTCCAAAAAGTCATTACCGTACAATTCCATTTTGCGCTCTCCCACACCCGATATGGTCAGCAGGTCTTCTTCTGTAGTGGGTAACAGTTCTGCCATTTGGCGGAGTGTAGCATCTGAGAAAATCATGTAAGGAGGAATCCCGTCTTGTTGAGCAAGCTTGAGACGTAACCCTCGCAATACCTGAAATAATTTTTCTTCGGGTGTTTCGGTGCCGGCTTCTATTGATGCTGTAGCTTTTGTTTTTTTACTCCGTTTCTTTTCAAAAGAAATAGGCACCAATTCCGAAAGCTGCAACGATTGTTTCCCAAATAAAACTTCTTTACCCAGTGCCGTGATTTTTAATACA
>DATHPB010000358.1:0-5215 GCA_035484295.1 Cytophagaceae bacterium | reverse complement strand
CGATTCGTGCAGACATTACGGGTAAATATTTTACTGACGAACAAACAGAAGAGGCCATTAAGAAAGTATACGATACAACGGGTTATATCTTAGATCCCCATACCGCGGTTGCTTACCTGGGATTGAAAGCGTACATAAGTGAAAATCCTGCGAAAGATGTAACAGGTATTTTCTTGTCGACCGCACATCCTGCCAAATTCATTGAAGTCGTAAACGATGTCATTGGTAAAAACATAGAAATACCTGAAAGCCTTGAAGCAGCGGGTAAATTGAAAAAAGTATCCGTTCCAATGAGCAATCAGTTCCAAGACTTGAAATCATACCTTTTAAAATAGGGTAAAAAAGAACGAGTCAGAAGGCAGGAAGGGTTAAAAATGGTTCCTCTCGACTCATTCTTTATCGTTTTAAAGGTTATTTTAAATATTCGGCGAAAAATAAATTGAAGAAAATCTTTTTCCGTTTTTGTTTTTTTTATAAATTATTAAGCTGAATACTAATTTTAATACTTATGCAAACAGGTGTAATAAAATTCTTTAATGAATCAAAAGGGTATGGTTTTGTATTGGAAGACGGTACCCAAAAAGAATACTTCGTACATGTTTCAGGATTGAAAGGTCCGGTAACAAAAGATGACAAAGTGAGCTTTGAAGTTACAGAAGGTAAAAAAGGCTTAAACGCAGTAGGAGTTACAAAAATCTAAATACTCTTAACCCAATCATTTCCGAAAGGTCTTGTCCTGGTCACAGTTTCTGTGATTAGGACAAGACCTTTTGACATTTTATAAGGCTCTTTTCATTGGTTTGACGTATACAGAACAAGAGTTGTATAAGGTAATACCAACAGTTGTAGTATCAATTTCATTTAAAAAACTTATTATGATACCATTGCCTCAAATGACCTTCCGCATAATCTCATTTATTGTATTGGCTCTGACTTTGTCTTTTACGTCTATGGCGCAACAATGTCCGACATTAGTTTGGTCTGATGAATTTGATCAGGCTACACTCAATACCGCTGATTGGAATTACGATACCGGTGCAGGAGGATATGGCAACAATGAATTGGAAAATTATACGAACAGACCACAGAACGTTTCTTTATCCAACGGCAAATTGATCATTACAGCTTTGGCAGAAAGTTATCAAACCGAAAATTACACGTCTGGTAAAATAGACACCTACGGCAAACAACATTTTACTTACGGTAGAATGGAAGCCAAAATCAAGCTCCCAAAGACACAGGGTTTATGGCCTGCTTTCTGGATGATGCCGGAAGATTCCTATTACGGGAGCTGGCCACAAAGTGGTGAGATCGACATCATGGAAGAAAAGGGAAGTGATCCGACCACAGTCTATGGAACCATTCATTATGGAACAGATCCAGGTGCGGGACATCTATATAAAGGGGGTACACATTCCGGTATCGATGACTTGTCTGATGACTTTCATATTTATGCGGTAGAATGGAAACCTGATACAATCAGTTGGTACATTGATGAGATAAATTATTATACGGTTACCAAAACAGATTTAGGTGCAAGCGCATGGCCATTTGATAAAGATTTTTTCATCATTCTGAATCTTGCCGTTGGCGGTAACTTTGGCGGTAATCCCAATGGCTCCACCGTGTTTCCTCAAACGATGGAAGTGGATTATGTGAGGGTATACAACAATACCAATATGTTGCATATCTCCGGAACAACCACGGCATTGGCTAATCAAACATATACTTATACTGCTACTAACGGTTCTGCCGATTCGTACAGCTGGACTGTACCATCTGATGCAACGATAGTGAGTGGGCAAGGCACAAATACAATCAATGTGAAGTTCGGTGCAACAAGTGGAGACATTTTGTTGACGGTTGTGAAAGGAACATGCGCTGCCTATACGATAGAGCAGACAGTGACTGTGATTCCAGATGGGTGCGATCTTTACTTTGATGATTTTGAATCCAACCAATTGTTGTCGTATTCCAGTACCACTTCTGGAGTAGCCTACAACGCTACCTATGGCAATCCATCACCGAATACAGTCAACGGTTCATCTACAGTATGCCGTTATCAAAGAAATGGAGGAGTACAGTATGACATATTGCAATACGGTGTGAATTTTTTACCGACTTCAGTAGATTATGAAAATGGAAACGATGTGTTGTTCATGGATGTATATACTTCCGCACCTATCGGTACACTCATCACTTGGCAGTTTGAAAACAAAGCAAAGACTGCGTTGGCTTATCCTTCCGGACGTCGTGCTATTTTCCAAGGAAAAACGACTGTTCAAAACCAATGGGAGAGGATCAAATTCCCTTTTCAATCTATTCCAAGTTATGGTACGGCACCAACAGAGATCGATCAGTTTACCATATTGTTTGATCCCAATACATACACTAGCGATGTGTACTTCATCGATAATTTGATGCGCAGAGACGTGGCCAATTGCGGACTGGTAACGGCAGTGGAAAGTGCCACCGAACAAAATTTTGTGGTGAGCCCGAATCCCGCGCACGATCACATCTTGCTTTCTATGCAAGAGCTGTCTGCCGATCGGTTGGACGTCATGGTAACGGATGTCCTGGGTAAGGAAATAATAAAAACATCTTATACGGTAACCTCTTCTTCGCAACAGGAGTTCATTGATATCACCACGTTGCAGCCGGGCCTTTACATTCTTTATGCTAGGCAGGGCGACAAGACCATGTTATCACGGAAAATTATTGTGCAGTAAAGTGGTAGATAGAAACTTGTTGTTAAAAAGGGAGGTTGCACTTTTTTAAAAGTGCAACCTCCCTTTTTAGCGTTAAAGTGTGACTTATTATAATGATTTCGCAAAACTCAAGTCTTGTTGTTCCATGCATTTGAAATGTTTTTTGGGGCAACTTTTATAACCGATTTTTGAACAAGGCCTGCAAGACAGTCCTTTTACTTCCACTACATGATGATGCGTCTGGTAAGGATACATCCCGAATCCAGGAATCGTGTTCCCCCAGATGCTCCAGATTTCTTTTTTGAAAGCGGCAGCCATATGCATGAGTCCCGTATCGTGTGCGACTACGAGTTTGGCTTGCTCCAGCAACGAAGCCGATTGATTCAGGTTGAATTGTCCGCAACCTTGAAAAATATCCCTGCGCTCTGGTAAGGCCTCTAAAATTTGTTCCGCTGTTGAGCTATCTTCTTTTCCCCCCAGCAAGATGATAGGTGAGGGAATATTGCGACAAAGTTCGATGAGCTTGTGGAGTGGTAAACGTTTCGTCGCGTGTTGAGCACCCATGGCGATCGCTACATAATTTCCTGATTTGAAATCGCCTGAACTGCTTAAGAACACCTTGTCTTTTTCAGGAATAAAATAATCCAGTCCTTCGTTGTCGTTTTCTACTCCCAAGGATGATACCGCTTGCATATAGCGGTCTACAATGTGTACGGCTGGCAGTCGGTTGATTTTAAATTGTACCATCAACCATTTCGGAATATTGATTTTATTGAAACTGACAGAAGGAGCTTTCAAGGCGCGTTTTACGCGTAGTGTTCTTAAGTTGTGGTGAAGATCTATGACGTAATCAAAATTTTCTTTTTGTAGTTCCTTGATCAATGCAGGAATGTTGTCCTTCAGCAGATGGATTTTATCTACATAAGGATTGTTGGCCAGAATGGTTTTAAAACTTTCTTTCGTACAGAAATGCAATTCACAATCCAATTGTTTTTTTACACAACGAATGACAGGTGTGGTCAAGACAATATCTCCGATGGAAGAAAAACGTATGATCAGGATTTTTTTCAATGCGTTTATTTTTTTTGTGTTGAGAAATAGCTGCTGACTTTTTCCAAAGAGAAGGTATTAAAAGTGGAAGTGGCCAGCAATCCGCCTTTTCTGGCGGCGATGACACCGTAGTGTGTATCCAATATACCGAGCTGTTCATGTGCATCCGGATTGATACTGATCATCACGCCTTTTTCTTCTGCGTAGTGCAAATACTGCCAGTCAATATCCAGCCTGTGCGGATTGGCGTTCAACTCTATGATGACATGGTTAGCTGCACAGGCATCGATGATTTTATAAGTGTCTACCGGATAACCTTCACGACGAAGCAGCAAGCGGCCAGTCAGGTGTCCGAGCATCGTGGTATATGGATTTTCGATGGCTTTGATCAAACGACTCATTGCTTTTTCTTCGTCCATTTTTAAATTGGAATGCACGGAAGCTACTACATAGTCAAATTGTTTCAGTAGGTGATCCTCGTAATCCAAGGCACCGTCGTTGAGTATATCAGATTCTATTCCTTTAAAGATAACGAAGGGTGCTAGTTTTTTATTGAGTTGGTCGATCTCTGCAAACTGTTGCAAGACCCTGTCTTCTTTCAATCCGTTGGCATAGAAAGCGGTTTGAGAATGGTCTGCTATGCCAAAGTATTGCCAGCCTTGTGCGATACAGGCTTGTGCCATTTCCTCCAGGGTATGTACGCCGTCGCTGTAAGTACTGTGGTTATGAAAAATACCTTTGAGGTCTTTGTATTGGAGTAACTGGTCGATTTTATTTTCCCGTGCGAGTTCCCATTCCATATGTCCCACACGGCATTCTGCGGGAATGAAAACGGTACCTGCCGAGGCATACAATTCCTGTTCAGTTTGCGTGGAATGCTTTAAGCACACATCAAGAAATGTTTCCTTGTCAGAAACGAAATGGCGCAAATGCTGATGGCCTGCAGAAAATAACAAACGTTGTGATTCAAACTTGGAAGGATCACAAGTTTTGACCGATAGCGGTATTCCGGTTGTTTTCTCATTTCCTCTTAAAGTAAAAGGTGTACTCAATGCCGGGTCCCAATCTGCAGGCAGTTTGGTCTTGATGTTTGCCAGCGTAGCTGTAGGATTGGCTGTAGCGACAATAAAATCCAGGGAAGAAACGATCTCTGATTGCAGGTACAGCTCTCCACACCAGCTTGCCGGTTGATCAGTGACGATCAGTTGCAATGCCGACAGCACTTCGCTCCCTTTTTGTTGAGCTTCGTGGATCAGTAATTTTTTGCTGTGTTCCTGTTGAAAAAGAATGGCTTTGCGCAGGTTCTCCTGTGTCTTTTCACCGAAGCCTTTTTGCTTGGCAATTTGATCGGTATTGCAGGCTTCCAGCAATTGGCTGACGCTTTCAATACCGAGTTCTTTCCAAAGGGTGCGAATTTTTTTAGGGCCTATACCGGGTAAGTCAAACAGTTCGATGAT
>DATHPB010000357.1:0-2891 GCA_035484295.1 Cytophagaceae bacterium | reverse complement strand
AAAGACATGATGATATTTTTACATCCTGCTGTTCGAAAAGCTCGTTGTAGTCCGTACACACCTTCTCCTTTTCGTATCTCTCCTAATCCCGTTTCACAAGCAGAAAGAACAACCAATTCAGTATGTTCAAGGCTCAGGTTCATGGCTTCGTAAGCAGTAAGTATATTATCTTCTTCTTGGTAAAAATCATCAACACCGGTTGCACCGGAAAATAGAAGTCCGGAGCGCAACAAAGGGTTTTCATTTTCCAGTACTGTTTCCTTTATAAAAAATCCATGCGTAGCCAGATGAAGAAGACGTGTCTCTTTTACGGATTTAATCTGCTTTTCAGAGGCCAAGTTTCTTTGCAGTAATTTTATTTCCCAGCCTTCTTTGGATAGTAACCTGGCTATTTGATCCGTTTCCACTTTGGTTCCTGGTAACTCTTCAATTCCTCCTCTTAGCAGGTCTTCCATCATGATACTTCGTTCATGAATGGTATCAGAAGGAGCAAGAGGTAAATTTTTTCCATTGAAATCAGGATCACCGATAATGGTGGCCTTATTAGTATAAGGCTCTTTCTCTGATACATTGACAAGATCCGTTAGATCAGTGAGCAAACGAATGTCCTTTTCTTCCAAAAGGTAAGTGCCCGTGTTATTTTTTAAAGTAGAAAGATTGAGTACGTTGTAAATACCATCCGGTGAAAAATAAATTGTTTTCTTCCCGACCAGGTAACGATTGATACTGTTCCAATAGATGTCGTACGACACCTCATCGTTTAGTGTATACTTGATGGCATTGAGGTAATAACTATAGTATTTCTTTTCCATGTCGTTGCCGTTATGTAGCAACACCACCTGTGGATTCTCTTTCGTTTCCGAAGTCACAATCAGGGCAGCATAACAAATAGAATCTTTTTTTCCAGAGCGTAGTGGAAAGGTAAACCGTATGATTTCTACAGCGGCTTCTCCGGCTTTTAGAGCTTTCTGAATATCTTGCCAGTTGTATTTTTTTTCGTCATTATTCTTTTTAAACAGCATCGACTGTTCGGATAATTCTCCTTGCAAATCATAGGCTTTCTTCTCCAGTGAGTCGATTTGGAAAGCTCTACCAGTGGTATCTTTGGAAGAAGAGGTATATAGTTTGGCCAATTGATTATGCAAGTGCTCCCAACGGTTGTAGGCCTGAATGAGCAAGGTATCTCCGCTGACGATTATCCTTCTTTTCACGTTTCGGGTGGTATGAAATAGAATGCCTTTGGTAGCCAAGCGGTAATTAAACACAGAGGAGATGACATTATTTTTTACCCTGATCCATGATTGATTGGTCGAAGTACTGTTTTTTCCAGAGGAGTATGTTTTATTCAATTGATTACTCATGACGGTGTCTTTCGAGAAAACATAATTGACTGTATCACCTCCCATTATTTTTTTGTAATAAGAAAGATCTTGTTCTAAGATGTACGTTGTTTTTCCTTTCTCTTCAAATCCAAAGGTATAAAAGGCATCGAAACGATCGTCGATGGTTTTGTAAAAAGAGGATTTTTCTTTTTCGCTCAGGTAGGGTAGATAGAGCTTAGCGTATGCTATGGAAAGATCAAGAGAAGTATTGAATTCGCGGGAAGCATTAAAATGATCTTGACTGATCCAGTAATAATAGGCGCTGAGGTATTTGAGGCCTGCTACTTCCGGGTGTTTACTTCCATACTGCTTCGTATAATAGGCAATGTTTTCTTTGTAGGTTTCAATTATTCTGTTGTCTGTAAAGGCTTTCTCATCTCCCGTTTTAGATACCCAGCGCTTTTTCCCATTCTCATCGATCAATGAGTCATCTGGATAATAGGTTAAACGGTCTGTTACCTTCAATGCTTTGCATAATGTATAAAAATCGGCGAGGCTTCTTGTGATGCTCAGGTAATATAGTTCATCTTTCAATTCATCGGTGTGGTCTTCCAGAAATTGCCAGGCTCTTCGATAAGTTGCTTCGGCTTTATTCCATTCTTCCGCTTCTACATATACATTGGCCAGTGATACCAAGAGGTTGATGAAACAAGGATTGCAATCCACTCCGTTTGCTTCGTTGATAGTAATCGCATCTTTTACAAGTATTGCCGCTTGTTCAAAATCATTTTCATTGCTACTTAATTTAGAAAGATAGAATACGAGGATGGCATAATTCAGGCTTCGTTTGCCATGTTCTTTTACAATGACGGGTAAGATTTTCTCATACTTTTTTTTACCCTCGCTGTTTCTACCCTGCTGAATATCGAAAGCAAGATAAGTTTCGAGAAGTAGTACATAAGCTACAGTTTGTTCTCCGTACGTCTCTGTTGCTAATGCGTTGGTTTGATCCAATAATTTTTGAGCCTTAGTCAGGTAGCCATTTTCTACAGATAGATCAGCTAGTTCATTTGAAGCATCGGTAGTGAAAGCATTATATTTTCCATAGTGTGCCAGACCGATGTCATATACTTCCTTGAACAAAGCAGTCGCTGTTTCTTCTTTTTCTAAGCGCTTGTATTCTTTTCCCATGTCAAACAATAACTCCAAATAAGGAATGCTGTCTTTCCCATAAAGAGCGGTGTAGTACTTATTGGCTTTATTCCATACGGAATCGATGTAAAAGGAACTTCCTTCGTTTTCATATTCGCTTAAGAAGAGCATTTTGATGGCGGGTAAACAAGCGACAAAATTTTCAGCATATTTTTTCGAGTCTTGATCTTTATAACGGTTAAGCTGCCATTCAATGGAGTTTTTGGCTTTGTCGTATGCTCCGAAATGAATATCCCTTCTTACATTCAAAAACAGATCGTTGAGGTGCAGTTTTTCTACTTTATTCCATTGACCTTGATCCATCCATAATTCAGCCTGCAAATCTTCGATGACTGCTTTTTGAAGTCCACCGGAAGT